>NZ_MRCT01000013.1 GCF_002208625.1 Methanobrevibacter sp. 87.7 | reverse complement strand
AAATAAAGATAAAATAGCTAAATAAAAATTTAAATCAAATAGTTAACATGTTAAAATTAAATAAATAGCTAATAAAAATTAAATTAAATAGTTAAAAATATAGCAAGATTAAATAAATAGCTAAAACATTAAAAAAAGACTAATTTTTAAAAAAATAAAAAATAAAAGAAGTTATAATAATTTATAAACTTCTTCCATAAATTTAAGTTGACCAATACGTTGCATAGTGGTTCCAACTCTTTCTTTTTGAGGTTTAATACCATATTTATTATAAACTTTCATTACAGCATCAATTAATTTTATAATATCCTCTTCATTATCAACATTTAAAGTTAAACCTTCAACGATTTTACGACCACTCATTCCACCAATGTGAAGATTATATCCATCATATTTAATGTCTTTAGCATCATGAGGACATGCTTTAATACATTTTCCACAGCCAATACAAACATTATAATCAGTATGTGCAAGATCTCCTCTAATTTCAAGAGCATCTACTTTACATACATCAGCACATCTTCCACAACCATTACATTTTTCTTCAATAGTTTCAGGTAATTTATAACCATTAATACCGAAATCAGATACTTGTGGTCTTACACATTTATTAGGACAACCACTAATTGCAACTTTAAATTTATATGGTGCAGGATTTTCTTTAAATTTATCTTCAACTTTTTTAGCAAGAGCAGTAGTATCAATTAAACCAAGACGACAATTTTGATTTCCAGGACATGCAAGTGGTGATCTTACAAGAGGTCCTTCTGAACCATTTCTAAAACCTGCTTTTTGAAGATCTAAAATCATAGGTTCAACATTAATTGGTTTAACAGAATGTAATTCAAATTCTTCCCTATTTGTAAGTTTAATTTTAGCATTATATTTTTCAGAAATATCAATAATACTTTGAACTTCTTCTTGACTATAAAATCCAGAAGGATTTGCTCTCATTCTTATGAAGTAATCACCATCAATTCTAGGAGATGCTCCTCCATAATCACTGTTCCAGTAATATGAAATAAATTCATCATTATCAAAACGTTCTTTAATGTTTTTATTAAATCTTTTAAGTTTGAAATCTCTTAAAAATTGTACTTTAGATTCATCTACTCCTTCTTTTAAAGGAATAATATTTTTAATATCTTCACCTTTTTCTGTTCTAATAATAATAGTAGAATATCCTTCTTCACTTCCAACAGATCCAATTGATACATCCGCAAGATCTGAATCAAAATCACGACAGAATTTACAACCAGATGCTAATTTAATATCTTTAACAGGAAGTTTAAGAGTATCTTCTTCAGTTTCAATAATAAATTTACCATTAGTTACATTGAATTTTTTAACATCATTAATATCAATATCATGTTCTTTTAAAAGATTTAAAAGAGTTTCTTCTTCAAATTTTTCAGTACAGAATAAACCAATTAAATATTCAATTTTAGGTAATTTAGTTGCTTTACCATCCCAACCTAATTCAGGATCATGTTTTGCATGATATGGGAAATATTGTAATTTTCTTAAACCTTCAATTTGACATGGAAGACCAACAACTGCAACTTTTTCAGCACCTTGAGCATAAGCTTCTTTTAATGCTTCTAAAGTAGAAATAGTATATTTAGATTTAACAGTTTGTTTTAATTCATCAGGAGTTTTAACAATCATTGATACAGGTTTCCATTTTTCATCCCCAACAACAATAGCTGCATCAATTTTTTCAGATTCCATAAGATATTTTAAGAAAGAACTTACTACACCACCATCTTGTCCGTCAAGTGTACCTTTACCATAATAATATTCTTCTTTAAAGTCTTCCCTAATACTAATTTGATATCTTGCAGAACCCATTCTAGGACAAACTTCCATACACATACCATTACCATCACGTCTACATTCTTCAACAAGATGTGGAGTATTTGTAAATTCAATTAAATTATTTGGACATACAATACTACAAGTACCACATTTAGCACAGAATTCACTATATACAATACTATTTAATGCCCAAGTGTAATCTTCAGGATCTTTAATATTTTCATTAATAAAATCTTGTAATGAACCCATTTTAGAAATTACTTCATTAATAATATCTTCAGTAACTTCGACATGTCTACTTTTAGCTAATTTTAATGCTTCCTTATCAACATAATCATCTATTTTAGATTTAATATATTCCTTATCCTCATCAGGAATAGTTTCAATAAACTTATCAAAAATTCTACTAATCATATTATCACTAATTATAGCTTTTAAGATTAAAGTATTTAAATGTTTGATATACTATTTAAAAAATGTCTAAAAGAGAAATTAACTAATTGAAGATAAAAAGGATTAAATTAAAATTTAAAAATAAATAAATTATAAAATCTCAAAATAAAAAGAATTTAGAAAGTTAAAAAAAATATTAATTTCTAAATAAAAAAATAAAAAAATCATAATATTATAAACATTATAAAGACAATGAAAAAATAATAAAATAAAAAAAAATATTAAAAAAATAAAAAAAATAAATTAAATTATGTTTTTAAAGAACATAATTAAAAAAATAAAATTAAAATCCTACTTTTTAAGAATCTAATTAAAAAAAAAAGAAAAATAAAATTAAAATCCTACTTTTTAAGAATCTAATTAAAAAAAAAGAAAAATAAAATTAAAATCCTACTTTTTAAGAATCTAATTAAAAAAAAAAGAAAAATTAAATTAAATCATGTTTTTTAAGAACATGTTTAGGATTATCAACAACTGCTTTTTTTGCTTCTTCTTTAGATAAACCTGCACCTAATGCTATATTATATGCTTTATCAAAACTTACTAAATCACCAGGAGCATGAGTATCAGTATCAACTACAACATAATTTCCAACTTTAGAAGCAATATCTGCAACATGACCATTACCAAGACAATGACCTGCTCTACAACTAATTTCAAGAGCAATATCATTTTCTTTAGCTAAAATTGCATCCTCTTCTGAAATTAAACCGGGATGACCAATAATATCTACTTCAGGACACATAGCAGCAGCATGATTTGTACCTTCAATTACTGGTTCAGATAAAGTTTCACCATGAACTACAACAATCTTAGCACCTAATTCTCTTGCTTTAATTGCAAGTGGTTTAATAGATGAAGGTGGAACATGAGTTATTTCAACACCAAGTATAACATTAATATCCCAATTACTATTTATATCATCAATTGCATCTTGTATATGAACAATATTATTAATATTATAATAATCAACATGATCTGTAATAGCTATATCACTATGACCTAAAACATATGCTCTTCTTGCAAGTTCTGAAGGAAGTACTTCACCATCTGAAAATAAACTATGCATGTGTAAATCAATTCTTTTATTAGTCATTTTTAATCTCCAACTATAAAATTTAACATATATTATAATATATAATATTAAAATTAATTTAATAATTATTTTTTAAAATAATTTTATAAAAAAAAACTTAACATAAAACTCTAACAACTAATTCTCAAAAATAATTTTATCAAAACTTAACATAAACTCAACTATTTCTTAAAAATAATTTTATCAAAACTTAACATAAACTCAACTATTTCTTAAAATAATTTTATATTAACTAAACTTAATATAATATATAATATTATAATTAATAAGTTTTTTAAAATAATTTTATTAAAAAAATTAAAATAAGAGTTTTACATATTATAAAAAAATAAAGAAATCTAATTTAAAACTTATTAATAAAAATTTTAATAAAAAAACAAAGGGGTAAAATGATTTCAGTATTTGTACCAGGACATATAACTGGGTTTTTTTCAATATTTCCAAAAAAGAATAAATTAGAAAAAGGATCACTAGGTTGTGGAGTTTTACTTGATAAAGGAGTTACTACAAGTATTAAAGAAACAAATAAAGATGGAATACATATTAAAATTAATGGTAAAGAGAACAAATATAATGCAATTATAAGCGAAGAAACACTTAAAATAATAAATAAAGATTATCCGATTGATAAATATTTAGATAATCTTGGTATTAATGGACTTGAAGTTAATCATAATATTGAAGTACCTATTGGATGTGGATTTGGAACTTCAGCATCATCAAGTTTAGGAATAGCAATCTTATTAAAAGATATATTAAATTTACCAATTACCTATAAAGAAGCAGGAAAATATGCACATCTTAGTGAAGTTTCCTTAAATTGTGGACTTGGAGATGTAATAGCAGAAATGTCTAAAGGAATTGTACTTAGAACAAAACCTGGAGCACCCGGAATTGGAAAAACACAGTACATAACATCAGATTATAAAATAGTATCAAAATCATTAGATAAAATTGATACCTCTGAAATAATAACAGACCCAGATTATCAGAAAAAAATAACAAATGAAGGACTTAAAGCACAAAAAGAATATTTAAAAAACCAAAATAGTGAAAACTTTATAAAATGTTCTTATAATTTCTCAAAAAATATTGGATTATTTAATAATGAGATTATTGATTTAATTAATGAATTTAATGAATTTTGTATTGGTTCATCAATGGCAATGATTGGAAATACTGTTTTTGGATTATGTAAAGATACAAGCACATTAAATAAGGAAGAATACATGATTAGTAATATTGAAAGTACTGGAATACAAATTAAAAAGTAATTAAAAAGTTTACAATAATTTAATCCAATATAAAAATTATAAACACTAAATAATTAAATAAACACAATATATAAGAAAAAATAATTAAAAACACAATACCTAAAATACAAAAAATCTTAAAAAATGTGAGTACATGATTCAACTTAACTACAATATAAAATTATATAGAAAAAATCTTAAAAAAATATTAAAACCTACTGATACAGTAATAGAACTTGGATGTCATGTTGGTGGAAGTTCAAAAATTATTGCAGAAATAATTAAAGAAGGTAAATTAATAGCAATAGACAATAGTCCAGAAGCAGTTCCAAAAATGAAAAAATTAGAAAAAGAATATTCTAATATAGAATTTATAAGCGGAGATGTAAGACTCCATAATATTATTAAAGAAGCTTGTAAACTTACAGAAAAATGTAACCTACTATCTGTTGATTTAGGTGGTGGTTATCATCCAGATACTGTATTTAAAGTATTTTATATATGGTCTTCAACATTTAAACCAAGAGACTCAATTATCAGAAATAAAGGATTAATAGACTTTGTAAATACATCTAAAGTTGAAGAAAATTTAAATTCTAAAAATGGATATTTAGACTCTTATGGTGATGAAGGAATTCCTCCACAAATTAAAGAATTTAACTTATGGACAAATTCACTTAAAAATAAATAATTAAATTAATTTTTATTAAAATATAAAAAAATTATAAACTTTTTTTAAAAAAACTAAAAATATACAACTATAAAAAAATAAAAGGAAATGAATAATCTAAATAATTAAAGATTATTCAAATTGATAAGTATCCTTTGAAGAATTATTTTTCTGATTATAAGTACGTTCTAATATATATTCTGCTCTTTCAAGTAGATTTTTATATAAATGTATTTGAGCTTTTAATTCTTCAACAGCTTCATAATGACCTTGATCAATTTTTTTCTCTAAATTTAATAATTTAGACCATTCATCACCAGAAGGTAATTGTTTTTGATTTAATCTATCCTCTGAAATATTGACATTAAATACATTTTGGCTAATAACGATGTTAACAGTAACATCATTAGGTAAATCATAATATTTACGAGGTCTACCTCTAATTATTTTTTTATAAGAAGATTTTAAGAGACCTGCTTTTTCCATTGCTCTTAAATGTTGGATAACAGCTTTCTGACCTATGTTTAATTCTTTAGATATTTCACTAACGAACATAGGTTCTTCCCTTAGTAAATTAATAATTTCTCGTCTAGTACGAGACCCCATAATATCCAAAATTTCATCCATATCAATATCATGGTTTAGATTATTATTATTTGAATTTTCAATATTTTCTTTTTCTGTCATCAATTTATATTATAAACCAAAAACTTTATATAACTTTTGGTTACTATAAGATAAATAAGAAAGATAACCTTTGGTTACTTTAATATTTTATGTAGAAAAAATCTTTAATACAATGGTTATTTTTAATAACTAATGTCCTATATATTCATATTTCATAAATAAATATTAAAGTTAAAATGATTTTATCTTTCAAATGTAACCATTGTATTAAAGATTAAATAAATAAAAATATGAATATTAAACTTATTGTTATCTTATAATTAATTAAAAAAGGTGACCAAATGGCTAATAAAGAAAAAGATTCCAAATTAGATTCTGAAGATAAAGTATCTGAAGAAAATAAAGAACCTGAAACTATGGAAGATAAATTAGCTAAAATGGAATCAGAACTTGATAAAAAAGATGAAGAAATTCAAGAATATATTTCTCATTTACAAAGACTTCAAGCAGATTTTGAAAATTTAATAAAACAAACTGAGAAAAAAGAAAAAAATATTATCAAATTTGCTAATAAAGATTTAATTGAAAAAATATTAGATCCTTATGAAGATCTTGGTAGAGCACTTGAGAAATCTAATAGTGAAAAAGAGCTTAGAGAAGGAGTAGAATTAATTTATAAAAAATTAAAGGATACTCTTAAAAAAGAAGGTGTTGAAGAAATTCCTGCAGAAGGAGAAAAATTTGATTCTTTAAAACATGATGCTTTATTAGTCGAAAATGATCCTGATGTAGAAAATGGATACATTATTCAAGAACTTATGAAAGGATACACCTTAAAAGGCGATGTTATTAGATATTCAAAAGTAAAAGTTTGTAAAAAATAAACTAATTATAAAATTTATTAATTATTAAAATTTATTAGATAAATTTAATTTATTAATAATAAAATCAGACAATAAAAAAATTAAATTTAATCTATATTAAAAATTTAGAAATACATTAAATTATCAAATAAAGAAATGGTGATAATATGGCAGAAAAAACTAAAAAAGAAAAAATTATTGGTATTGATTTAGGTACAAGTAACTCAGCAGCAGCAGTACTCATTGGTGGTAAACCAACTGTAATTCCAAGTGCAGAAGGTGCAAGTCAATATGGTAAAGCATTCCCAAGTTATGTTGCATTTACTGATGATGGTCAAAAATTAGTTGGTGAACCAGCAAAAAGACAAGCAATTACCAACCCAGAAAATACCATTAGTGCAATTAAAAGAAGTATGGGTACTGATAGAAAAGTAAAAGTACAAGGAAAAGAATATACCCCACAAGAAATTTCTGCTTTTATTTTACAAAAAATTAAAAAAGATGCTGAAACTTTCTTAGGAGAACCTATTGAAAAAGCAGTTATTACTGTTCCAGCATACTTTGATGATAACCAAAGGACTGCAACTAAAGATGCAGGTACTATTGCAGGATTAGATGTAGTAAGATTAGTTAACGAACCTACTGCAGCAAGTTTAGCATATGGTATTGATAAACAAGAAGAAGATGAAGACGTAAACATTATGGTTTTCGATTTAGGTGGAGGAACCTTAGATGTAACCATTATGGAATTTGGTGGAGGAGTATTTGAAGTAAAATCCACTAGTGGTGATACCAAATTAGGTGGAACAGATATGGATAATGCTATTATGAATTATTTATCATCTGAGTTCAAAAAAGAAACTGGTATTGACTTAATGGAAGATGATCAAGCAATACAAAGACTTAGAGAAGCTTCTGAAAAAGCAAAAATTGAACTTTCCACTACTTTAACTAGTCAAGTTAACTTACCATTTATTACTATGAAAGATGGTGAAGCTAAAAACTTAATTAATGATTTAACAAGAGCTAAACTTGAACAATTAGTTGATCCTATTGTACAAAAATGTGGTAAACCAATGGAACAAGCATTAAGCGATGCTAAAATGTCTAAATCAGATATTGACAAAATTATTCTTGTAGGAGGTCCTACTAGAATGCCATGTGTACAAAAATATGTAGAAAACTTCATTGGTAAACCAGTAGAAAGAGGTATTGACCCAATGGAATGTGTATGTAGTGGTGCTGCAATTCAAGGAGGAGTATTAGCTGGTGAAATTAAAGATTTAGTTTTACTTGATGTAACTCCATTATCTTTAGGTATTGAAACTTTAGGTGGAGTAGCAACTAAACTTATTGATAGAAACACAACAATCCCAACTAAAAAAAGTCAAATCTTCTCAACTGCTCAAGATAACCAACCTTCAGTAGATATTCATGTTGTTCAAGGTGAAAGACCTATGGCAAATGATAACACTACACTTGGAAGATTCCAATTAGTAGGTATCCCACCTGCACCAAGAGGAGTACCTCAAATTGAAGTAACTTTCGATATTGATGCAAACGGTATTATTAATGTATCTGCTAAAGATAAAGGAACTGGTAAAGAACAATCAATTACCATTACTTCAAGTACCAAATTATCTGATGAAGAAATCCAAGAAAAAGTTAAAGAAGCAGAAATGAATGCTGAAGCAGATAAGAAAAAAGAACATGAAATTGAAGTTAGAAATAATGCTGACTCAATGATTTACACTGCAGAAAAAACTACTGATGAATTAAAAGATAAAATATCAGATGATGAAAAATCTAACATCGATAAATTAGTAAGTGAATTAAGAGAACTTATCACTGGTGAAGATATTGATGCTATTGAATCAAAAACTAAAGAATTAACTGAAGCAGTACAAAAAATTGGTGCTAAAGTTTATCAAGAAGCTGCAGCTCAAGAACAAGCACAACAAGCAAACAATAATAACAATGCTGGAGCAGATACTTCATCAAATGACAAAGATGATGATTCCATCGATGCAGATTATGAAGTAAAAGATTAGATATATTATATTTAAAAAATAATATATTATGATAGATATAATATTTTAAATATTATATCTACTATTTTTTTAAAAATTAATATTATCATATTAGGTGAAGAAATTGGCAGAGAAGCGAGATTATTATGATGTCTTAGGTGTCGATAAAGATGCTGATGAAAAGACCATTAAAAAAGCATATCGTAAATTAGCAATGAAATACCACCCAGATGTTAGTGACGATGAAAATGCTACTGAAAAATTCAAAGAAATTAGTGAAGCATATGCTGTATTATCTGATCCAGATAAACGTAGCAAATATGATCGTTTCGGTCATGCAGGTATGAATGGATTCTCTGCTGAGGATATATACCAAAATGTAAACTTTGAAGACATATTTGATGACTTTGACCTTGGAAATATATTTGATATGTTTGGATTTGGTGGAGGAAACAGATCAAGAAATAAAACAGGTCCTCAAAGAGGTTCTGATATTTATACACAAGTAGATATCACCTTAGAAGAAGCTGCATCTGGAATTAAAAAAGATATTAGAATTCACCATGACGTAACTTGTCCAGAATGTAATGGAACAAGAGCTAAACCTGGAACCTCCCCAGAAACTTGTCCAGAATGTAAAGGTACTGGTCAAGTAAAAGAAGTTACAAATACACTTCTTGGACAAATGATGAGTGTTAGACCATGTAGAAAATGTGGTGGAACAGGAAAAATCATTAAAGAACCTTGTACAAATTGTCATGGAAAAGGTACAGTTCGTGAAGATCAAACTATTACAATTAACATACCTAAAGGTATTAATGAAGGAGATCGTTTAAGAGTATCTGGTGCAGGAAATGCTGGAAAATTAAATGGACCTACTGGAGATGTAATGGTTTCCGTACATATTAAAAGAAATAAAGAATTCCAAAGAGAAGGATCACGTCTTTATTATAGTAAACCAATAAGTATTGTACAAGCTAGTTTAGGTGATAAAGTAGACATTCCAACAATTGATGGAAAAACAGTTACACTTACTATACCACCAGGAACTCAAAGTGATACAAGCTTTAAAATACGTAACCAAGGTATGCCAATATTAAATAGTGATCGTCGTGGAAACCTTTATGTAAAAGTCATTGTTGTAACTCCACAAAACCTTAATAAAGAACAAACTAAATTACTTAAAAAATTTGGTGAAATTAGTGGAGAAAAAATTAAACATGTTAAAAAAGGATTTTTCAGTAAAATGAAAGACTCAATTTCATAAATAAGAATTTTATTCTTATTTTTCTTTTTTTATTATTTTTTATAAAATTTAAAATAACTATTTTTAATAAACCCTAAAAAAACTACTTTTAAATCAAAACTTAAACAAAGCAATAAAACCCTAAAAAAAATTAATAAACTTATTTTTAGATAAAAAATTTAAAAAAATTAGAATAAATATTTCATGAAAATATTAAATATTTAAAATTGTAAAAAATAGTAAAATTTTATATATATTTACTATATAAAAAAATAAAAATAAAATAAATACTTAAATATTACAAATAACAATACCAATTAAAATTAAGAATAAACCTAAAATTTGTTTTTTATTAAGTGTTTCTTTAAGAAAAAGATAACTTAGTATTGCTACAAAAATATATCCTGCAGATTCTAAAATCAAACCGAAAGATAATGGAATTGTTTTATATGATATTATTGTAATTAATGTTCCAGCAAAAAACATTAAATATGCAACAATTACATATGGATTCAAATATTCACGGATAAATGATTCATGTTCTTGCATTGCACTTTTTTTAAGAAGAATCTGAGAACAAGATGCAATAAATACTGAGAATAAAAATAAAAATATAAAAGGATTCATTTATCATTCACCATCAACAAAATTATTCCAGTAATAACTAATATAGCACCTATGACCATTTTTAAGCTGATTATTTCACCTAATACTAAACAACCTAAAATAAATCCCCAAATAACAGTAACTGCTTTATTTGAAAATGCAATATTAAGATCAATACGTTTTAATATTTGTTGCCATATAAGTGCATAAACACCAAGTAATGCAACAACAAAAATATATCCTAAAATAAATTCAGTAGACATTACAGGTAATCTTGATGTGAACTTTTCACATAAAGCACATATTGCATAGACAAATAAAGAAGCTTGTAAAAATACATAATCTCTAACTTTAACTGCCATATTAAATTCCTACTAATTTTTTAAAATAAAAAATAATCTAATTAAAATAAGTAATTTATAAAATATATAATTATCTAAAAAATATTAATTTTTATAAAATATATATTTAGGAATAGCTAAAAATAAATAAAAAATTTGTATTTAAAAATAAAATAAAAAAATTTCAAATAGATAAAAACAATTAAAATATTAAAAATAGCTAAAAATAAAAAAATCTAAAAAGATTAAAATAAAAATTAGAATTATTTTAAATAAATTAAATAAATAATTTAAAAATAATAAAAATACAAGAAGTTTTTATAATAGTTATAGCCTGCTAAGAGTAACCCACCTTCTGTTTAACAGTATTCATCTTCGCGAATTACCTTGCCTCATACAGCTGTCATAAGCAAATTTATCCTTGCATCCTATAGACTGACCGTTTCACCGTTTACTTTTAATGTCATCAGTTAAACATCATATTCATCCATTAAAAGACGTATCGTTTCTGCTTCAGGGTCATGCTTCTCAGCATATGCATTTAAAACATTATAGTTCTGTAATGATGGATGGAGTTTCCTTAGTAAAAAACCAGTAACTGTCTTTAGCTTGCTATAACTAATTAAAATAAAAAACTTAAAAAAAGTAGCAGGGCCTAGATTTGAACTAGGGCTCTCGGGGTTATGAGCCCCGCGGGATTACCAGACTACCCCACCCTGCTATAAAAATAATTTTGTATATAATACAACTGTATAATATATTATATTTAATGTAGTATATAAATGTTTCTAAAAAAAAGGATTTTTTTTAAATATTTTTGAAAATATGAAAAAAATAAATTATTATAATAATTTAAATTTCATAAAAATTTTTATTTCTAGAAGACAATTTTGTAAGAATTATAGGAACTACAAATAATATAACTACAAATATTCCATCTATAAATATTTCAGTAGGACTTCCTCTTGTAAATATACTAATAACTCCATTAATCCATAAATAAATAATTACAATTGGCATAATTAATTTAACAATTAATTTCCATTTTTTACCTACATTAAATGTAGAATATTTATTTAATTTATCTGCAATTTTATCTGCACCATAAAACCATGCAAATATAATTGCTTCTGAAAGAATAACAAGAGACAATGTGATTTCATTTAAAAATGAATCTGCTATTGACAATATATAACTTCCAGATCCAGTAGCATATATAAGTGAAAGTAAACATCCAACAATAACCATTATAGTTGCTGATTTTTTACGTGATAAATTAAATTTTTCATTAATTGAAGAAGCCATTGGTTCAAATAATGCAATTGCAGAAGTAAAACCTGCAAATAAGAAACACAAAAAGAACAATGGCCCAATTATATATGCCAAATCACCCATAACATTAAAAATTGCAGGAAATGCAACAAATACTAATCCAGTTCCATCATTTACAACTTTAGATAATGGTAAACCTTGAGTTTGTGACATAAAACCAAGTATTGAAAATATACCAAATGCTGTAAAAAGACCAAATATTAAATTAGCTAAAGTTACAATAATTGCATTGTCCATTAAATGGTGTTCTTCATTTCCAATATAACTAGTATAAGTAATAACAGTTGAATCACCAAGCCCCATAGAAAATGCTATTTGGGCAAGTACCACAAGCCACAATGCTGGATTAAATAAAGTTCCCCAATCAGGTTTAAATAATTGTGTATAACCAATAGATGAACCAGGAAGAGTAATTGCAAATACAATAATACAAAACATCATTATAAACATTAAGGTCATTAATATAGTAGTAACTCTAGCAATACCTTTGTTTAAATCTCTACTTGATACAAACCATACACAGAACCATATTATAAGTAATGCAATGATTACTGGAATAGAAATTTTTGTTACTCCAATTAAAGAATTTCCAACACCATTAGTTAATAAAATATTATCAAAAAAAGCATTTGTATTTGTACCCCACATTTTAGTAAAACTAAATCCAAAATAGAGTAATGCCCATGCTAAAATAACAACATAGTATACTAAAACTAAAAAAATATTAAATGGTACAAACCAACCAATAACTTCAAATTTCTTATTAATTTTAGAAAATACTCCTACAACTGCAGATTTAAAATTAAAACCAACACCATATTCTAAAAACAAATGATTAATACCTAAAACAAAAAGTACAATCAAATAAGCTAAAATAAAAGAAGCTCCACCATTAGTGTATAAAACATATGGAAATCTCCATATATTTCCTAAACCAATAACAGAACCCATCATAGCAAAAATAAACGCCATACGTGTATTAAATAATGGTCTTTCATTATCCTCCATAAAATTCCCCTAAAACAAATATAAATAATAATTAAAAAAAGTAGTTAAAAATGAAAAAAGTAAAGAATTAATTATCTTTATCTTCTTCTAAAGCTTCAATTCTTTTATCCAATGATTCTAATCTTTCATTAGTAAATTCAGAATATTCATCAAATCTTTTTTCTAAATCTTCAATAGATTCATTAGCTGAAGCCCATCTTCTTTCTAAAGTATCTAGATCATTTTGAGTAGCTAATGACCAATCTTCAATAAGTTGATCACTTTTTTCATCAAGAAATGCATCGATTTTTTGAGAGAAAGCATCTGTATTAAAACTAGACATATCATAATCATTAATCATGTCTTTAAATTTAGACATGGAATTAGATTCTTTATTAATCTCAATATTTTCATCCTCGTCATCATCAAAATCAATATCAACAGAATTTGTTCCAGAACCAGACATTTCTTCTTTTTCAGAATTAACATTAGGAACATTAAAATTAAAACCATTAAATGATTTAGAATTATTTAAAATAAAATAATAGATTAAAATAAAAATAGCTAATATTAAAATAATAATAGCTAATGCTTCTATGACACCCATATTATAACCTCATTATTTTTGAAGTTTTTTCTCCTTTTCTTCAATGTTTTTAAGCATTTTTTCAAGTTTTTTCTGTTCAGTTTGTGCTTCTAAACGTGCTAATCTTTCATTAATTTCAGTATGTTTATAACCTATTTCATTCATTAATTCAGAAGTAGATTGTCTAATAGCTGAAAGATGTTCTTGTTGCTCTTTAGGTAATGGTATAGGATTTTCCATTAATCTTTTAGATTCTAAATCTTTTTCTACCATAGTCATTTTTTTAAGTTCAATCTCTTTATCAATCATCTTAACAGTATTTTGAGATTGTTTGACTTTTCTCCATTGAGAAACAACAATTATAATAAGAATAGCAAAAATCAAAACAAGAATTAAAATAAAAATCTGATTTGGTATTACTAAAGTTTCCATAGATTATATCCTCCATGTGATAAAATATTAAATATAATGTTAGTATATATTTAAAAGTATATAAAAATTATGAAAAAAATAGAAAATATTTTGTTAAATGATTAATTCTATTAAACAATATCTTATAATAACAATTTAAAAAAAAATAGGAGGATAAACTATAATGTTAACTGAAGAAGAAAGAAATTCATATATAGAAGCAGGAAAAATTATATCAGAAATAAGAAACGATGCAGTAAAATTAATTAAAAATGGTACTCCAATTATAGATTTAGTTGAATTTGTTGAAGGAGGAATACTAAAAAAAGGTGCTGGAATTTCATTCCCCTGTAATGTTTCAATAAATGAAATAACTGCACATTATACTTCACCTCTTGGTGATGAAAACAAAATTGTAACTGGAGATTTAGTTAAATTAGATCTTGGTGCAGAAGTAAATGGATATATATCAGATACTGCGGTTACAATAATGGCACCTGGAGATAATATTGAAGAGTTATTTGATGATAAAACTTTAGAAAAAAATCAAAAAATTATTGAAGCATCTGAAAGTGCATTAAAAGCAGCAATTGATACAGTTCATGCTGGTGTTGAAATTGGTGAAATAGGTCAAGCAGTAGAAGATGCAATTCATGAATATGAATTAAATCCAATTAGTAACTTAACAGGTCATAGTCTTGAACATTGGAATTTACATGCAGGACTTTCTATACCAAATTATAACAACCATAGCACTCATAAACTAGAAGAAGGAGATGTAATTGCTATAGAACCATTTGCAACTGATGGTATAGGCATCGTAGATGATATCCCAGGAGCATATATATTTTCATTTATGAGAGATAGACCATTTAGAATGGCTCATGATAGGAAAGTTCTAAAACATATAGAACATAATTATAAAGATCTACCATTCTCTGGAAGATGGTTAACAAAAGACTTTAATAAAAATAGATTACATGCTTCAATGAGAAATCTTTCAAGAGCAATGGCAATATATGCATATCATCCATTAAAAGAAAAAACAAATGGAATGGTAGCTCAAACAGAACATACAATGATTGTTGAAGAAGATGGTTGTACTGTTACAACCCTTTAATTTTAAAATTTAATCTTTTTTAATAAAACTTGTACAATTACAACTAGATATAATAATAAAAAATATTATATTTCTCATTTTACTTTTAAAACATTTATAAAACACATATTATAAATTTTATAGTATAAAAACTAATATCTACTTTTAATTAAATAATATTAAGTTTAATAAATAATTTTATATCAATATTTTCAATCTATTAAAAATTAAAGGAAATAATTATTTAAAAAATAGTTTTAAATTTATATTAAAATTAATTTAATTTATTAAAAAAAGTTATGAAAAAGATTATGGTATTAAATGGAGAATAAAAATTCAAATAAATATTAATACCATAATCTAAAATAATAAGGTAACTAATTTTATATAATATTAACAAATACTAAGTAAATTAGCAGTTTTTTTATTAACATACTTATAGGGTTTTTATGTATAATTTAATAAAGAGGAAACAATTAATAAAAAAATTTTTAAATTAACTTAAAAATATAATGTATATTCTTTAGATTCAATAATATATGGGGAAGATTATTTCACAAAGTACAAATCTCCAAACGGAGTTATTTTATTAATATAACCAATAATAGTATTTGTTTATTATACATTAGATTAAATATCTATATTAATTACCTAATTATTAAAATAATATATTTTGAAGATGTTATTTTTTAATATATTTATTTTATAGTTTATTATATGAAAAAAGAATCAATAGATTCTTAAATCATATAACTAATTTTTAAGGGACTAATTAAGTAACAATTTTAGAGTCTCAAGGGCAATAGAATATAATTATTTAGAATCAATACCAGTAATTCTAAGTCCACCGAATTGTGATTTATACTTAATGTTTAAAGCAATAAGTAAAGGGGTGATTTGTTCTATCATTCTTGATCTCTCAAGAGGTCCCGCATCAATACATTTTACACCAGGAATCTTATTAATTAATTCCATAGAAATATCTTTTGCATCTTGATAATCTCCTGCAATTAAACAATCACAATCAATATCATTTGGAATATTTAATAAGAGAGAATTACTAATATTACAAAATGCACAAACAACCTTTGCACCAGTACCTTTTAGTAAAGCTTGAGTTCTTTCTGCAGCAGAACCTTCACAAATACCAATACATCTTTTAGGAGAACCTCCAATTGCTGTTTCAAGAGGAACTGTAGCATCAATAAAAACTTTATCCCCTACAAACTCTTTAATTGTTTTTAATGTAGGAGCTTGAGCAACTAAAGGAACTGTCATAATAAGAATATCTCCATTTTTAGCTGCATCCTCATTTGCCATACCTTCAAGAGAAATATCATAATCTTTAAGTTCATCAATAGTTTCATTAACAATTTTTAATGCTTTTTCTTCTTTTCTTGATCCAACAATTACATCCTCACCAGCAATAGCTAAACGTTTTGCTATTCCTAAACCTTGAGGACCTGTACCTCCAATTACACTAATTTTCATTTAAACACCTTTTATCATTGAAATTAACTTTAAATTCTGATAGGTATCCATTATTAGTTAAAACAAAATTTTCATGTTTATTTCCAATAGCTCTATAGATATCTTTAATTATCCTATAAACCGTGTTTCTACTACACCCTAAATATTTTGCCATATCAGTTACTGACATAGAATCCATGTGAAATAATATAAATGCAAAAACACTCATAGGGATTTTTGAATTTTCAAAGAATGTATTTGTAAAATCATTGAAGTTATTATTACATGTTTTACAGGTGTATTTTCTAATTATACCTTTATAATTAGATTTTTTTAAAAAACCTTTTTTATATACATCAAAAGATTTACATTTAGGACAATATACTCCGTCAGCCCATCTAATAGACCTAAAAATATCCATAAAAAAGGACTCATTTAGATAAATATCAGAAGATTCTTTTGTAATTAATTTTTTATAATCATATGCACCCATGAGAATCACCTTAATTAAATATCTAAATGGAAAAAAATAAATAACTATTGAAATTAGTATTCAATAATTATTCTAAAAAAACACTTATTTTTTTGGATAGAAACCACTTGGTTCTTCTGATAAATTGATCATTATGTTTTTCATTTGAGTATAATGTTCTAATATAACTTTATGAGTTTCACGACCAATACCAGATTGTTTATAACCTCCAAATGGAGCACCTGCAGGAATTGCATTATATGTGTTTACCCACATACGACCAGTTTCAATTGCATTACATACACGTATAGCACGATTAATATCACGAGTCCAGACTGCTCCACCTAAACCATAGCTACTATCATTTGCCATTTCAACAACATCTTTTTCATCTTTAAATGGAATAACAACAGCAACAGGTCCAAATATTTCTTCTTGAGCAACTTTCATGTCATTTGTAACATTAGTTAATAAAGTTGGTTTAAAGAAACTTCCTTCAGAAAGTGGACCTTCAGTAAATCTTTCACCACCAACTGCTATTGTAGCACCTTCTTTTACACCATCTTGGACACATTTCTCAATTTTTTGAACTTGTCTTTCATTAATTTGAGAACCCATTTGAGTATCTTCTTTCCATGGCATATTAACATTTATTTTACTAAATTGATCAACTGCTTCTTTAACAAATTTATCATAAATTTCTTCTTGTACAAATACACGAGAACCTGCACAACATACTTGACCTTGGTTGAAAAGAATACCTAATTGTAAACCATCAATTGCCATATCCCATTTACAATCTGCGAAGTATATATTTGCAGATTTACCACCTAATTCAAGAGTTGATGGAATTAATTTACATGCAGCTGCATCTGCAACATTACAACCAATTTCAGTAGAACCAGTAAATGCTAATTTTCTAAATCCAGGATGATCTAATATATATTGACCTGATTTAGAACCTTTACCAGTAATAACATTAAATACACCTTTAGGAATTACTTTTTCAGTTAATTTAGCAAATTCAAGTACACTTAATGGAGTTGAACTTGATGGTTTAAATACAGTACAACAACCTGCTGCAAGTACAGGTGCTAATTTCCATGCTGCCATTAAAAATGGGAAATTCCAAGGTACAATTTGACCAACAACACCAATTGGTTCTCTTAAAATTAAACTTAAAGTATTGTTATCTAACATTTTTGCAGAACCTTCTTCAGTACGAACAGCACCAGCAAAATAACGGAAATGATCTGATGAAAATGGCATATCTATAGCCATGTTTTCTCTTATTGGTTTACCATTATCTAAAGTTTCAATCATTGCTAATTTATCCATATTGTCATCAATGATATCTGCAATTTTAAGTAAAATTTCTTCTCTTTCAATTGGGTCAACTAATTTCCAATCATTAAATGCTACATTAGCAGCTTCAACAGCTTCATCTACATCTTCTTTAGTTGCTTCTGCACAAGTAGATAATTTTTCACCATTTGCTGGACAAAATGTATCGAATTTACCACCATCAGATGCATCTTTCCATTGACCATTTATATATAATTTATATTCTTTATCTGCAGGATTTTCTGGAATTTTCATAATATAACCTTTTTAATAATATCCAATCTTAGAAATCGATTTCATCAATACCATAGTAAATGTTGTGTAATAATTTTTCAAATAATTCTGCTGTCATTTCCCTAGGGTTAGCAGCAGTACAAGCATCTCCCATAGCATTTTCTGCAATTTGTTTTACTTTTTCATTAAATTCGTCTTCTTTAATACCAAATTCTTTTAAATCATGAGGTATACTTAAGTATTTGTTAAAATCTGCAACAGTATTACATAATTTTTCAACAAGTTCTTCATCAGTACCTTCCCAACCAAGATATCTACCAATTGCTGCATATCTTGAAGGATCTTCTTTAGCATTGAACCTTGTTGCATATGGTAAATACATAGCATTAGCTTCACCATGAGGAATATGTCCTGTTGAGAAAGCTGCACCAGTTTTATGTGCCATTGAATGAACAATACCTAATAATCCATTAGAAAATGCAATACCTGCTTCACATTGAGCATAATGCATCATTTCTCTTGCATCCATATCTCCATCAAATGAAGCTTTTAGGTTCTCAAGAACAAGCCTAATTGCATCTAAAGCCATTGCATCAGCAAATGGTTGATGAGTAGCTGCAGTATATGCTTCAATAGCATGAGTTAATACATCCATTCCAGTATGAGCTACTAATTTTTTAGGCATAGTTGCAGGTAATTGAGGATCAACAATTGCAACATCAGGTGTAACTTCAAAATCAGCTATAGGCCATTTAATACCAGTATTATAATCAGTAATTACAGAAAATGCAGTTACTTCTGTACCAGTACCACTAGTTGAACCAATAGCACAGAATTTTGCTTTTTTTCTCATTTCTGGTAAACCAAATGGAACACAAGCTTCTTCAAAAGTTAAATCAGGATATTCATAAAAAATCCACATTGCTTTTGCTGCATCAATAGGAGAACCACCACCCATAGCAACAATCCAATCTGGTTCAAATTCACACATTTGTTTAGCACCTTCCATGACAGTGTCAACAGAAGGATCAGATTTTACACCTTCAAATAATTTTGTTTCAAAACCTGCTTCGTGTAAATAATCCATTACTTTATCAAGGAATCCAAAACGTTTAAGGGATCCACCACCAATAACTATAAAAGCTTTTTTACCTTTTAAATCTTTTAAATTTTCTAATGAATTTTCTCCTACATATATATCTCTAGGTACTGTAAATCTAGTTTTATCCATAATATACTTCCCCCAATTAAAATTTTTAAAAATATTTTAAAATATTTTATTAAAGTTCATATAAAGACCCACAATACATAAGAAAAATAATGTTCATTAAAATAAAGAAGAGCAAAATAAAAAATACAAATTCCCTTTAATTATTTAGTTAAAATTCCATAATATGGTAAAAAAAGAATTAAAGTAATAATAAAACAAAAATAAGTAAAAAAATTAAAATATAAAAATTATTAAATTTAATTTTAACAATTACGAATTGTTTTAATATTAATTAACTTTTCTTTACACATATTGAACATTATTAGCGCCTGTATTGATATTACAATTAATTATATAAAATAATGTTCTATTTAAAGAGTTTGAAATATATTCAAATGTTAAGAAAATGTTGCAATGTTAGATAATAATAAAACAAAAATTTAAATTAATTATATAATAAAAAGAAGAAAATAAATAACAAATTGACTTTAAATGAAAAATATACAATAAAAGAATTTAACAA
>NZ_MRCT01000128.1 GCF_002208625.1 Methanobrevibacter sp. 87.7 | reverse complement strand
ATTATAAACAATATTCAAAAAAATAAATATCTTAAATTTAAAATATTATAAAAAACCACTAAATAAAATTAAAATACATAACATCTTAAATTCAGAATACTATAAAAACAATTTATTAAGATTCAAATACAGGATATGAACCTAATATTTTAAAAAATGAAGTATTATTACGAACCTCATTTAATATTTCAGATATCTTCTCATTTTTTCTATGACCATACATATCTATAAAGAATATATATTTTCCAAGACCTTGTTTAGATGGTCTAGACTCTATTTTACTTAAGTTTATATGATTATTAGCAAAGATACTTAAAATTTCATATAAACCTCCAGGTTTATCATCATATAATGAGAATACTATAGATGTTTTATCATTAGAACTAGGTCTTGAATCATGATTAGATATTACTACAAATCTTGTTTCATTATTATCTACATCTTGAATATTTTTCTCAACAACATTTAAACCATATATTTTAGCAGATTTTAAAGTACCTATAGATGCAGAGTTTTTAAAATTATTAATTTTCTTTGATGCAATAGCAGTACTTAATGTTTGATGTGGCTTAATATTATGTTCTATTAAATAATTATGACATTGTGCTAAAGCTTGTGGATGAGAAAAAACATCAGTAATATCTTTTAGTTCTACACCTTTAGGTGCAAGTAAATTATGATTAATAGGATAAATAATTTCTTTTTCTATCATCAAATCATAAGAGTGGACAAGTAAATCTAAAATAATATTTACAGATCCTTCAATAGAATTTTCAATAGGAACAACACCTTTAGAACATTTACCACTAATTACAGCATCCATTACATGATTAATTGAATCACAAGCAAGTAAATCATTACTGATTTTAGATGCTACTTCATGAGTAAAAGTACCTTCAGGCCCTAAAAAAGCAATATCTTTAATAATAGAACCTCCAAAATAGTAAAAATAGTTAAATATTAAGAATATCTTAATATTCAACTTAAAAAATAAGATTAGTCACTTTCTAAATCTGCTACAAGAGCAAGTAAATCTGTTTGAGTGATGATACCAATAACTTTATTATTTTCATCTACAACAGGGTAACCATTGTATCCAGTTTCTAACATTTTATTTGCAACATCAACAATACTTTCATCTTTAGAGACAGTTTCAACATTTCCTGACATTAAATCACTAACATAAAGATTTTTAATTTGGGATTTTTGATATTTATCAGGAGTATGTTTTTTAAAGTCAATTAAACATCTAATAATATCTTTAGATGTAATAATTCCTGCAAGTTCATTATCTTCAGTTACAAGTAACCTACCAATATGATTATCTAAAATAACCCTTCTTGCATGAACTAATCTTTCATCAACTGATACAGAGATAATATCATTAGTCATAATATCTCCAACAGTATATTTTTCATATGCTTTACCAGAACATATTCCAACGAAATCTGCTTTAGATACTATACCTACCATAATACCATCAGATTCAATAGGAACAGAACCAATACCTTTATCAAGCATTATGTTAGCTACATCCACCAAATTCATTGTTTCATCAACAGTAATAACATCTTTTACCATAACAGATGAAATGTGTAATGCAGATGGAGAAAGTTTTTCATATTTAGAAGAACCTAATTTTTTTGCAATATCTCTTTCAGATACAATACCTACTAATTCTTTTTCATTATTTTTATTAGTATTAATAACAGGTAATCTAGAAATTCTATTTTTCCTAAGTAATTTTAATCCATCTAAAAGATTTTGATCTTTATCAATAGTAATTAAGTCTTCAGACATAATGTTTTTAATTTGCATAATCTAGTCCCCTTTTAATTTATTAAACGTGTTTATTTTTATAAAAATTAAATAAAAAAATTAGTAGAACCTACTAATTAAGAAATTTAACTATTATTAATTGCTTTAAGAATATCTCTTTCAGTAATTATTCCAACAACTTGATCATGACTAATTACTGGGACACCACCAATATTTTTCTCTTTTAATAATTCAGCAAAGTCACCAAGTTTAGTTGTTGGTTCAACAGTTCTTGCACCTTTAGACATTACTTCAGAAATTTTAATTTCTTCTAATAAATCAGATGCAACATTTGTATCCATTTGTGAGAAGAATTTTTTATCAACAAAGTATCTTAAAATATCTGTTGAAGTTACAATTCCAATAATTCTATCTTCAGTATGGTCTGGTGCATTTTCATCTTCACTTACAATAGGTAATCTCCTAAAACTATTTCTTACCATAAATTTAGTTGTATAATCTAAAGAAGTTCCTGGAGTAATAGTAATTATATCAGAAGACATATAATCCTCAACTGTTTCTTTAGTTAAAACACCAGCAAGTGCTAAAGCAAAATCTCTTTCTGTTACAATACCTACTAATTTATCATCTTTATCAACGATTGGCATTGCACCTACATGATTATCTACCATAGCTTTAACAGTTTCTTTAATAGAAGCTTTATGATTCATAGTAATTACACCACGAGTCATAATTTCTTTAATAGGTTCGTTAATTGCAGCGAGATAATTATCATTACATTTATATTTAATAATATTGTATTTATCTCCACCACCTAAAAAGCTAAGAATATCCATAGTTGTTACAATACCTAAAATTTTTTTGGAACCTGGGTCTGTAATTGGAATTCTTCTAAATTCGTGTTCTATCATTCTATGTGCTGTATCTATAATAGAGGTAGTAGGAGGTACTGAAATAACATTTTTTGAAACTAATGTCATTACATCTCCATCATGATCAGCTTCTTTTGTTTCACGTTCAATAGATCCTCTGTTTCTTGATTTTTTAAAACTTTTAGTGCTTTTATCATTCATAGAACACACCTCATCTTTTTTTAATAAGATAATAAAAAAATATTATACAAAAAAATCTTAGATTAAAATTTAAAATTGAATATACCTAAAAAATCAAAAATATAAACAAAATATAAAAAATACTAAGAATGTATAATATAAAAAAACAGATTACTTTTTTTAATCACCTTTTAACAATATTATTAATGTTTTAATATATAATAACATTTTCTATATGATTTTCTGTTTTGATATAAACAAACAAATAAAAAATTGAAAAAAATTAAAATAATATAAAAAAAATATAAAAAAACTTATAAAAAAAATAATAAAATACTATAAAAAAATGAAAAATTTATAAAAATATAGATAGTAAAATAAATGGTACATATTCATTCAATATCCATAAACTTATGTAATTGAGGAATAACTAAAACATCCATATATTTACCTACAATCTCCGAAAACTTAAATAATTTGTTTTTATTATTTTTCCA
The DNA here is from genome assembly GCF_002208625.1 of Methanobrevibacter sp. 87.7. Lineage (GTDB taxonomy): Archaea > Methanobacteriota > Methanobacteria > Methanobacteriales > Methanobacteriaceae > Methanarmilla. Next base: position 2,030 of record NZ_MRCT01000128.1, on the reverse strand, counting down.
AAGTTCAATAGGACTTACTGGCTGAATTATAACTGATACTTTATTTTTTTCATTAATAGCTTCAGAAATATTAGAAATTAAATTTTCAAATAATTTTAAATCTAAACTAGGAAGCACAACAATTTTACAATATACAATAATTCCTTTTTCTATTAAAAGATTAATTGAATTTATTTCTGAAGAGATTATTTTAGAATTAAAAGCATCATCTAAATTCTCAGGTACTTTAATATCTAAAGAAGCATAATCTAAATTATCAATTTTATTAATTTCCTTAGTTAATGTACCATTAGTTTCAAGAAAACCAGGAAAATCAATTTTATCAATAACTTCTTTTATAAAGTCAGCATATAAACTAGGTTCTCCGCCAGTAAATGAAACAGAATGTAAATCAGGAGTTTTAAGTTTATTAATACAATCTACAACATAATCAACATTTTTAATAGTTCCATTTTTAGAAGATTTACTTGCTTCAGTATCACAATAACTACAATTAAGATTGCAACCTGCAAATCTTACAAAGATTTGTCTTCTACCTACAAGTAAACCTTCACCTTGAATACTTGAAAATATTTCAACAATAGGAGCTTCCAACATGATAAGACCTAATTAATAGTTTTTGTAAACATTGCACCTTGACCAATACCTTCATTAACACATGCAGAAATTGATTTAAGATTATCTGTATTAGAAAGTTTTTCATAAATTTTTTCAACAAAATATTCTGATAAAGCTTCTGCAGAAGTATATTTTATAGGAAGAAGTACACAATCTTCTTTAGGAATAGTATAACCTTTATGTTCAATTTTAAATTGAATATTATTAAAACCATCAAAAGATTCAACAGATAAATTATCTTTATCTACATCTTTAAAGTCCATATGATTATTATAAATCGGTACTAAAAATCTATGATCAAGAGTATTACAAATTTCTTTTACAATTGATTTAACTTCTTTAAAATCAACAACAAAATTAAAATCTCCTGATCTTTCACCTTCTATTTCAATATCAACAAAATATGAATGACCATGAATAAAACCACAAGATTTATGAGTTGGTATCATATGAGCTGCTGAAAATCTTAAATTAGCATTTATTCCATTAATAATTATTTTCATTTTTAAACCTCTTAGTACTTTCTTAAAATAAATTTACAATAAATTGATTAAATAAAATGATTTTTAAATTAATTAAAAATTTTATTAGATTTTTATAAGACAATATACATCTTAAATATAAATAAAACCACATTACCTCAAAACAAAATAAAATCTTAATAAATCAAATAATTAAATAAATAAAACTATAAAATTTTAGTTTTACTAATATCTAAATCTAAAGTATTTAATTCATTAATATATGCATCTAAAACTTCATTCATAAAATCACATATATTATCATCATTAAATATTTGATTACCTTCAGAATCTTTTATATCAAAAAGACCAATAGTCTCAACATCATCAGGAGTTCCTTCATCCTTAATATTAAGAGCAAAATGAATTTTCATTGAGCTTATTGATGCAGTAGCAATACATACACTAAGTTTTCTTCCATTAATATAAATATCGTCTCCATCCCTATTAGAAATAATACCTCTTTTAACTAAATGCTCATTAAAAATTAATATTAATAATCTTTGACGTAAATATGCAATTCTCATATTAGCAGGTTGACAATCAAAAAATTCAGTCATAGTATGAAACATTTCATTTGATTTAATTTCAGTACCTACATCTGCAAAATCTTTAATATTTTCTGGATGAATATTCATAGGTCCTCTCCAAGAAATTATTGAAGATCCTCTTACATTAAATTCTCTAAAAGCCCACATAGGTTCTATTTGACTTCCATCATATGGAAATTTTTCTTGTATATGTTTATGTATAATAGACACATAACCACTCCCAATAATTTTAAAAATAAAGTCTTAAATTTTATTAATATAAAAATCTTAATAAAATTAAAATATTATAATTTAATACTATATTTATTTATAATTAAATAAAATATTAACACTTTTATAA
>NZ_MRCT01000127.1 GCF_002208625.1 Methanobrevibacter sp. 87.7 | reverse complement strand
ATATAGTTTAAATGAAATAATTAAAAATTTAATAAAATTAATTTTTATAATTTTAAAATTTATACAAAAAACATATATTAACTATTAATAATTATATAAAAAGATTTATTAAAATTAAATTAAATAATCCAATATAATTATAAAAAATAAAGGATAAAGAATAATGTTTACAATTACTAGAATACCACTTACATTAATAGCTATAATTTGTGGATTAGTTTCTTGGTTTCTAACTAGAACACTAATGCCACATTTGATTAAAAGATTAGAAAAAGCAAATATCGTTGGAAAAGATATTCATAAATCTATGAAACCATTAGTTGCAGAAATGGGTGGATTAGGAATATTATTTGGTTATATCATAGGTATATTTATAGGAATATTACTACATCCTACTTTAACATTTGAATTATCAATTGCACTTGTTGTAATATTACTTGTAGGTATGATTGGAATGGTAGATGACATACTTGCATTAAATTCATATGAAAAATTAATTTTACTCTTTTTAGCAGGTTTACCATTAATATGGATTGCACCAGAAAATACTGGAATATTCTATTTAATATTAATACCAATTATTGTTTCAATAGCAAGTAATCTTACAAATATGCTTGCAGGATTAAATGGTATTGAATCTGGTCTTGGAATTATTTCAATGATATCTCTTACCATATCCTGTTTAATTCTTGGAAAATATGATGTTACTATATTAAGTATGAGTTTACTTGGTTCACTTATAGCATTTTTATATTATAATAAAGCTCCTGCAAAAGTATTCCCTGGAGATACTGGAACATTAATAATCGGTGCTACAATTGCAGTAATTGCACTTATAGGACGTGTAAAACTTGTTGCAACCATAATAATGCTTCCAAATATAATAGATGCTGCACTTAAATTTTATAGTGCTGGAGTAATGAATAGATCACAACAAAAACCTACTCAAATAAATGAAAATGAAGAATTAGTAAGACCTGAAACTGGATTTAAATCAATGATTAGATTAGTTTTAAGACATCCGATTAAAGAAAAAAACGCAGTTAGAATTATTTGGGGAATTGGTATAATATTTGGTATACTTGGTATTATTGTTGCTATATACATGCCAATTATAACCGGTAATGGATCACTTGAACATATTTTAAAAATTAAAGAATTTATATATACTTTTAATTTTTAAATATTTTTAATTTTTAATACAAAAAATAAAATTTAAATATATATTTTAACTATATTACTAAAAAAAACTATTTTTACCAAAATAAACTATAAATTTTAAAATAATAAAATAAAATTTAAAAAATATAAAGTACTAGGAGATTAAACCCAATTTACATCTTCAGTTCTATATACAAATCTATTAGAATAACAAATATTGTAATAAGGTGCATCAGTTTTATCTTCATTATGAAAACCATAAACTATTGATCGCCTTATACGATTATTTATTATCTGACTTAAAGTAGATTTTTCAGTGTTTGAAAGATTAAAATCAGATGTAGCTGTAACTTTTATTTCAATATTTATCTTTTTAAAACTAGAATTATAATTACTTTTATAATAATCAATTTTTAATATTTTAATCCTTTTTGGATTAAATAAGTGTCTATTTGAATATAAACTATTATACTCTTTTATGGAATAAATAGATATACTATCAACTAAAGTTCCTTCATAAGCTCCAGATTTTGCACAATTTAATGCAATATTTAATTCATTTTCTTCAGATATTAATTGAACACTAATTAAAATAATCATAATTACAATAATAAAAAGAAAAATATATTCTATATACAACTGTCCTTTATTATCCAAAATAAACACCAAAGAATTTTAATTAAAATATAAACTCATTAAAAAAAATCTAAGAAACACGATAAAACATAACATAAGTAATATTTTTATTATCAACTATTTTAGTTAATTTATAAGAAGATCCTAAATTCATTAAAAAATAAATAGGAGTTCCACCACTTTTTGTTCTAATATTAATTGGAGAAATAGCTGATTCACCTCTATTAAACTTATCATAAACATTAACATTATACCTTGAAACTTTAATATAATAAGGATAACCTACAACATCAGATTTTAAATGAATTATTTTAGAATAACCAATTTCATTAGAGGATACAGAATTTATACAAACTGAAATATTATCTGCTATTAATCTTTCTTCTACATTCTCTTTAATTGTAAATACATTAGATAAACTTGAATATAAAAATCCAAATAATAAGCTTGTAATAATAATAAAAAGGATTATAGAAAATAAAAAATCTAATGATATTATACCTTGATTATCTTTTAAATTCATTAAATATTTTAAGAGATTAAAAATTATAAAAATTTTAATAAACTAAACTAAAAAAATAGGTTCTATTAAAAATTTATATTAAATTTAAAAATAATTTTAAAATTAAAACTTAATTTAAAATTAAAATAGCTAAAATTGTAAAAAATAGTTAATTATCTAAAAATAAGAGAAAACAGTAAAAAAATATAAATAAACACTTAAAAATCTAAAAATAAGAGAAAACAGTAAAAATAGTTTATATAAAAAAATATTCAAAATAGTATAAAAATAAGAATTATGAAGTTTATAATGCTTCATTAATTCTATCTTCAATAATGCCGAAAATTCTTTCATCAATTCCTAAAGGTTCAGTTAAAACAATTTCCCCATCAAAATCAACAGTTTCTATATTATGATGATGGTGATGATGCTCATGATCTTCATCATGATGTTCATGATTCTTTTCTTCAACTTTAGATTCTAATCCTAAAATTTTAGGAATATCTTTTTTAGTATGTACTCCATCAGCAACAAAAACAGGAACAACAATGATTTTATCTAAATCTCCTCTTGATTTTAAGGTTTCGAAAGCATCAGGAATAGAAGGTTTTCTAATTTCCATAAAACCTACTTCAACAATTGCATCAGGATGATTTTTAGTATACATATCTTTATAAGCATTAATTACTATTGCTCCATCTTCTAATCTACTTCCATGTGAAAGAAGTAAAATTCCAGTTTTATTTTCATTCATCATATCACATAATTTATTTTATTAAAAGTTTAATAATATTTTGAAATTAGTTAATACAAATATTATTATATAATAATACTATTGTATATTAGCTTTTAAATACTTTTTTAATAAAATCTAATAAAAATAAAAAGAAGTATTACTTTTATTAGGTTTTAAGAGTTTAAGTAATAATTATTAATATTAAAAATTACTTTTATTAAATTTTAAAAGTAATAATAATTCATTTTTAAAAGTTTATAAAAATTTTATAATATTTATTAATTTATTATAAAGTATTTACTGTAATCTAAATTTAGAATAATTTTTATTTATATTAAATGTTTGATTTTTAGTATTCTCCTTATCAATACCATAATTTAGTAATAATGAAGAATTAAGCACTACAATAATAGAACCTATATTATGAATAAGTGCACCTATTACAGGATCAATAATTCCTAAAATAGCTAAAAACATTGCAGCAAAATTAATAGTTAATGAAATAGCAATATTAATATTTATTTTATTTAATGTTTTTCTAGATATTTCAAATAAATGAGGTATATATTTAATATCATCATTTACAAGAGTAATATCAGATGCATTAACTGTAATATCACTTCCAATTCCACCCATAGCAATACCTACATCAGCTTTTTTAAGTGCAGGTCCATCATTAATACCATCCCCAATTACAGCAATTTTTTTACCTGATTTTTGATAATCACTTATTACATTAATTTTATCTGTTGGCATACAATTTGACTTAAAATTTAATATATCAACTTGTGAAGCAATATCTTCAGCAGTTTTATAATTATCTCCTGTAAGCATTATTGAATTTACATTTAACTCTTTTAATTTATTAATTACAGATTTTGAATCTGATCTTAATATATCTAAAAGAACAATAGCACCTAAGAACTTATTTTCAGTAGAAATATAAATAATACTTGATGCTTTACTAGTATATCTAGAGTGTACTACTTCCTTAGGAATATTAACAAATTTTGAAATAAAATCTTTTTTACCAATAAATATCTCATTTTTATTATCATTACTATTATTATTTAATTTTAGATTTAGATCTTCATCAAGTAATCTTCCACTAATACCTTGACTTAAAATCATTTGAAAATTATCTGTTTTTAAATAATTCATATCATAATCTTTTTTAAATGTTTCTATAATAGATTTAGCAATAGGATGTTCTGAATTTTTTTCTAAAGATGCACAAATAGAAATTAATTCATCTTTTCTAATATTACCATGTGGTAAAATATCTACAACTTTTGGTTTTCCATAAGTTAAAGTTCCAGTTTTATCAAATGCAATATTCTTAATTTTAGATAATACTTCAATTGTTTCACCATTTCTTACTAAAATACCAAATTTACTAAGGTTACCATTTGCTGCTACAATAGCAGTTGGTGTTGCAAGTACTAAACCACATGGACAAAATACAACAAGTACAGTAACAGCACGTATAACTTGACCAGTTACAAACCATGTTGATAAAGCCATAATAAAAGCAATAACTACAATCCATGTAGCCCATTTATCTACTTGTCTTACAATTTCTGCATTTTCAGGTTTTGATTCTTCAATAAGTCTAATAAGATTTTGAATAGAACTATTTTTTCCTTCTTTTAATGCTTTCATATAAAAAGTACCAAATGTGTTAATAGTTCCACTAAAAATTTCAGAATTTATTTTTTTATCTTGAGGAATACTTTCTCCAGTTAACGGAGATTCATCTATAGTAGTACTACCTTTTATCACAACACCATCAACAGGAATTGTTTCACCGGGTAAAACTTTTAATATATCCCCAACTTTAACAGCATCAATATCTGTAAAAACCTCTTCTTCATTAGTTTTATTATAATTAAGAATAATTCTAGTATCAATTGGATTTAAATCATATAATTCTTTCATACTACTTTCTGTTTTATTAACAATGTAATCTTCAAGGAATCCTCCAATTGCCATAATTACAGAAATTACACCTGCTGCAAACACTTCACCAATAATTATTGATGAAATAATACCTATAGATACAAGTACATCTGCTTTAATATCATGATTAAAAACAAGTCCAATAATTGCATCTTTTATAATTGGAATACCACATAATAATATTCCAACCCATGCAAAATCAAATAAACCTATTTTTATTTTTAAAAAACTTAAAAGAATTGAAAAGACTGAAATTAATATAATTATTCCATTTCTTTTATATTCATTTGCTATTAATTCTCTTACATTCATTTTAATCACTAAATAAAAATCAATTATTCAAATGAATTTAATAAAATTTATAAATTATTAAAGTTTACTTTAATCAAAATAAATTAAACTTAAAATATTGATTTATTTCAATAAATAATAACAATTATAAAATTATATTAAATTAGATTTAATTTAAATTAAAAATAAATAAAATAAAATTAAAATAAACCTCTATTTAACAAATAATCTAATATAATATAATATAAAAAATAGTATATAAAGTTTATTGG
>NZ_MRCT01000126.1 GCF_002208625.1 Methanobrevibacter sp. 87.7 | reverse complement strand
AGTATATAATAATTATTATTATAAGCTTAAATTTTAAACTTAATAAAAATTTTAAGATAGAATAATTAAAATTAAAATTTTATTTTTAATTTAAATAAATTTAAATTTTCTAATATAAATTAATAAAAAGTAAAGAATATTTATAATTTAAAATTTATAAACTTAAAAACTTAATAAAAATTAATAAAATTAGAAAAAAGATAAAAAAACATGAAAGAGGAATAAAAAATTAGAAAAATAAAAAAATTAAAAATTATTACAAATGAGAATATAATAAATATTGAAGTTAAAATATATAAAAGCTTTTTAGAAAGATTTAAAGGTTTAATGTTAAAAGATAAGATAAATTATCCATTAATATTTATTATACCTGAAAATTACCTACTAAAAACAGGAATTCATACATTATTTATGAAAATCCCAATAGATATACTATTTATTGATAAAGAAAATAGAATATATGATACTTGTAGTTTAAAACCATGGCATTTTTATACTCCAAAAAAAGAAGCAAAATATATAATAGAATTAGAATATGGTTTTATTAATAAAAATAAAGTAGAAATAGATAATAAAATAATTATATCTGATTTATAGATATTAAAAATTAAAAAAATATCAATAATAAAATAATATATTTAATTTATAATCATAAAAATCAAAATATATTAAAAATAGAAGTTCAAATACTATTTTTGAATATTATTTTCAATAAATGGAATAATTTCAGATGGATGTTTAACTACATCAATCTCATCAATATCTTTAAGTTTCTTAGTATTTTTAATATCAATATCTCTCATATGCATTTGAATAACTTTTCCTTCAGATATTGCATCATATTGACAAGCCACTTTACATTGGCCACATCCAACACAATTTAAAAGTGAAATCTCTTTATATGGAATAAAAGCATCATGTGGACAAGCAAGTGCTGCTGTACAAGGATCACATTTTTTACATTTACTAAGTTCTAATTTTGAAGGTAAAACAGTATCAATATCACCAGGAGTAATATCAACAGGTACTATAATAGTTGGAACTTTACCTTTACCTGCTTGAGCTACAGCATTTGTAACAATTGTATCAGAAATTCCATAAACTATTTTTGCAACAGTATTTGCAGTAGCTGGAGATACAACTAATACATCATATTTACCTAAAGATAATCTACCAGTTATTGGAAAACTAAATTTTTGATTTTCATCAGTAGCAAGTTCTTTATAACGGCCTCCAGTATATTTAACAACAGTTTCATAAAGACCATACATTTTTAATACTTCAATACTTGCATTTGACATAAAAACAGTGACTGAATTATCTTTTGCAAGTTTTACAAATTCATCAACACTTTCTTTTAATAAATGACCTGCTCCAGTAAATGCCCATCCAATACGCATAATATCATCAAATATTGATTTAAATAATAAATTTTATAAAAAAATAGTTTTTAAATTAAATAAAAAAGAAAAAGAATTAGAATTGAATATATTTATATGCTTCATCATTTTTAAAAGCATAATGAACTTTATCAAAGTCATTCATATATTCACTTACTTCATCTTTAACATTTTTACCATCTATTGCAACAGCTTTAATAAATTCTGCAACTTCTGACATATTTTTCTCTTTTAATCCCCTTCTAGTGATTTCAGGAGTACCAATTCTTAAACCTGAAGGATTATCACTATCATTTACATCATCCCAAGGAAGGAGATTTTTGTTTAATATAATATTATTTTCTTCTAATTCAACTGCAAGTTGACTAGCTGGTTTAATATTAGAAACATCAACCGCAACTTGGTGAGATTCAGTAAATCCAAGATCTTCACATAAAACATTAAAACCAAGTTCATATAATGCTTGAGCTAATGCTTTAGCATTTTTAATGATTTGTTTAGCATAATCTTCACCAAATTCTAACATTTCAGCTGTAGCAATACCTTGACCAGCAATATGATGAAGATGATAGTTACTTACTACACCAGGGAAAACAGCATTATCTAATTTATTTGCATATTCCTCATGATTAGATATAATAATACCACCTTGTGTACCTGGGAATGATTTATGTGTACTTCCCATTAAAACATCAGCTCCTTCTCTTAAAGGATCTTGGAATTGTTTACCTGCAATTAAACCTAAAACGTGAGCTCCATCATATAATATTTTAGCCCCAACCTCATCAGCAGCTTCACGAGCTTCTTTAACAGGATGTGGGAATAAGAATAAACTTCCACCAAAAAGAATTAACTTAGGTTTTTCTTCAAGGATTTTTTTATTCATTTTATCAATATCGATGTTCATTATGTCAGCATTAAATGGGTGAGAAATTGTTTTTAATCCATGAATACCTGCAGCTGAAACACCTGCATGAGATATATGACCTCCATATGGTACTTCTAAAGCTTGTAATTTATCACCATAATCAGAAAAAGCAAAAAATGTAGCTAAATTAGCAGTTACACCAGAAATAGTCCTTACATCAACATATTTAGCATCAAATAATTTTTTACTTAAATCTACTGTTAAATCTTCAATATCATCAATGTATTTACATCCTTGATATAATCTTTCATGGGATTTACCTTCAGCATATCTATGAGATAAATCAGATACCATTGCAGTTTTAACATCAGTACTAGTAATATTTTCACTAGCAATAAGATTTATACTGTTTCTCATCCAATCATTATGATTTTTCATAAAATTTTGGAATTTAGTTATATTTTCTTGATTAGACATTAATTAACACCTATAAATATTATCAACAAAATTAGTCAATAAGCTTAATTCAACTTTTAATTAAAAATAAAATTTATAATAAAATTAAATTTATTAATTTTATATAATTTATATTTAATTTTTTAATTATATAATTATTATGTAAAATCATTAAAAATCATATTTAAAAATTAAACCTTAAACAAAAACTATTCTAATTTTAATTAAAAAATTTTTAAAAATAATTAAGGATAAAATAGATATAAAATTTTTATTTTAAAAAGTAATATGATTATATTTTAAATTTAAAACTAGTTTTTTCATAAAATTCAAAAAGAGTATATAATAAAGCTTAAATTTCTATAAAAAATAGTTTAGAATAAATTAAAAAATTCAAAAAAGATAAAAAGTAGATATTGGATAAAAATCCAATAAATCTACATATCTTCTAAAGCAGCATCGATTTGTGCCATAATTTGATCTGTTTTGAAGTGGTTTTGATCCATAGCACCTGATGGACATGCACCTACACAGGTACCACATCCTTTACATAATGCTACGTTAATTTCAGCATGTTTGTGACCTTCGTCTCCAACAATACTAATTGCACTGAATGGACAAAGTTCAACACATACTTCACAAGCACCACAAATAGATTCATCAGAAGTAGCAATAATAGGTTCAATTGCTACTTTACCTTGTGACATAGGAATTGCTGCACGACCTGCTGCTGCAGAACCTTGAGCAACAGAATCAGGAATATCTTTAGGACCTTGTGCTACACCAGCAATATAAACACCATCAGTTAAAGTATCAACAGGTCTTAATTTAGGGTGAGCTTCCATATAGAATCCATCAGAAGATTTGGAAATTCCTAAAGTTTGTCTTAATTCGTTTGAACCATGAGGAGCTTCTAAACCAACAGATAATACAACTAAATCATAGGTGTATTCAGTTACTTTACCAAGTAAAGTATCTTCTGCCCTAATAGTTAAAGTTAAATCATCATTTTCGATAATTTCTGCAGGTCTACCTCTTAAGAATTCAATACCATATTTTTCTTGTGATGTTTTGTAGAACTCTTCGAATCCTTTACCAAATGCACGAATATCCATGTAGTAACAAGTTACATCAGTATCAGGTTCGTGATCAATACATAATTGAGCGTTTTTCATAGAGTACATACAACATACTCTGGAACAATATGGTTTACCAATTTGTTCATCCCTTGAACCAACACAATGGATAAATGCAACACGTTTAGGAGTTTTACCATCAGAAGGTTTAATAACGTGTCCAGTAGTAGGACCTGATGCATTAATCATCCTTTCAATTTCCATAGCAGTAATTACGTTAGAGTATCTACCGTAACCATATTCGTATTTACCTGAAGGGTCGTATGGGTCGTAACCAGTGGTTGCGATAATAGTACCAACTTCAAGTTTAATTTCTTCAGGTTTTTGATCGTGATCAATAGCTCCAGGAGCACATGCTGCATCACAAAGTTTACATCCAATACAGTAATCTTTATCGATAGTAGCACATAATGGAACTGCTTGAGGGAATGGAATGTAAGCAGCTTTAGTCATACCAATACCTTCATCAAAGTAGTTAGGCATTTCAATAGGACAAGCTTCAGTACAAGCTCCACAACCAGTACATAAGTTTTCATCTACGTATCTAGCTTTTTTCTCTACAGTAACAGTAAAGTTACCAATGTATCCATCAACATCTTTTACTTCAGCATAAGTAATTAATTCAATGTTATCATGTTTACCACAATCTACCATTTTTGGTGCGAGAATACATAAAGAACAATCTAAAGTAGGGAAAGTTTTATCGAGTTGTGCCATCCTTCCACCAATAGTAGGAGCTCTTTCAACAAGATAAGTATGGAATCCCATATCACCTAAATCTAAAGCAGTTTGAATACCAGTTACTCCTCCACCAATAACAAGAGCATTGTTATTTACATCTACTAAAGAAGGAGTTAAAGGTTCTAATAATCTAGCTTTAGCAACAGCCATACGTACTAAATCTTTAGCTTTTTCAGTAGCAGCTTCAGGTTCGTTCATGTGTACCCAAGAATCGTGTTCTCTTAAGTTTGCAAATTCAAATAAGTATCTGTTTAATCCAGCTTCTTCTACACATCTTCTAAATGTAGGTTCGTGAAGCCTTGGAGAACAAGCAGCTACTACTACTCTGTTAAGATTATATTTTTTAATATCTTCTTGAATAAGAGATTGACCAGGGTCAGAACACATATATTTGTAGTCTTTAGAAACTACAACATCAGGTAAAGTACCTGCGTATTCAGCGACTGATACTACATCTACTGCTGCAGCAATGTTTACACCACAGTGACAGACGTAAACTCCTATCCTTAATTCTTCGTTTTCATTATTTTTTTCTTCTGCCATTAAATCACCTTGTACAAGTATGTGACATTATCTAATATTTTATAAAAATTAAAATCTTAGATAAATGTATGTTTAACATTAACATTAATAAAGCTTTCTATTTTTAGAATTAAGTAAAGTATTTATAAGATGAAAAAATGTTTAAATAAAAATTTAAAATAGAAAGCATTAAGAGTTATAAATAAAAATTAAAGATAGTATTATAGATTAAACCTTAAAAAATAAGTTTAATATGAAAATAAATAAAAATAAAGAAAATACAAAAAAGAAATTTATACTAAATATATAAGATAAAAAAATCAAAAAACAAGTAAAAATTTAATAAATCACAATAAGAAGTTAAAAAATATTTTAATAAATTAATTAATAATAAAGAAAAACAATTTAAAAAATTCTAAAAAAAAAAACAATTAAAATAACTATAAAAA
>NZ_MRCT01000125.1 GCF_002208625.1 Methanobrevibacter sp. 87.7 | reverse complement strand
ACCTTAAAATAATTTAAGTAATATAAAAAATTATAAATCAAATTTAAATTATCTTAAAACAATTAAAGTAATATAAAAAAATTATAAATCAAATTTAAATTATCTTAAAATTCTAGTTTTATTTTCAAAAGGTACAGCTAAATCTAGAACATTACCATTCATAAATGCAGTAGCACTAACAATAACACTTCCAGGAATTACATTACATGGAGTTGCACTTTTTACAAGATAAGTATTTTTACAACCTAATGCTGCACCAATCATTGTAAATGCTACAGTACCAACTGATTCCATACCATTAATAGATGCACAAATTACAGGATCATCAGTTTCATTAGAAACATAACCTACACCAGGAATTTCACGTATTTTTCCTCCAATATAATCACATACATCATTAACATCTTTAAGGCCACGAGCTGCATCAATTGCAGAATTAGCAACATTTTCTACAAATTCTTCTCCACCATATGTATCAAAGTGTAAGATAACAGCATCTGGATAAATATCATCGTGAATATCAACTTGAGAATAAGAAACACCTTCCCCAGCATGATTTTTATCTGTAGATATTCCATCTAAATCTCCAGGATTTTCAGCATTATTCCTCATAATATCAATAATTCCTTGATTAACTGTTTCAAGTAAATCATCTTCAACATATGCTGCAATTACTATATCATCACCTGTAACATTAGTAAGTGCAGCTTTATATGCACCTAATTCTACAAGTTTTGGAATATCCTTTTTAATATTATCAATTAAAGATTGACTACAAGAAACATCATTAGAAGATATATCTGCACCAATAGTTGTAAGTTTCATATAACGCCCCATAAATTTTAATAATTAATTATATTTCTAAATTTTTTAATATTTATTATTTTATAAAAAAGTTTAAAGTAAAATAAAAAAAAAATTCAATAAACTAAAAATAGCTAAATATTAAATTAAAAATTAATCATAATATAAGAAAATTTTATAATTATATAAAATTAATATATAATATTAATTAAGATGATTTAAAATAATATATAATATTTATTTAAATCTAAATAATCTTTAAGATAAAATTAGATTAAATAAAAAAATATAAAATATTAAAATTTAGATTTAAAAACTAATACGAATAATTAAAATTATAAAGATTCATAACTTAATTTTTAAATAAATTAATCTAATTTAAAAATTTTAAAGATAATAAGAAATAGTTAAGATGATTCAATGTATTCACAGACAAAAATAGCAATTCCAATTGCTCAAAAAGATAAAGATAGTGCAATAGAAGTGGCAAAAGATTGTATTAGAAAAGGAGCAGATATATTAGAATTTAGAATAGATGCAATGGAAAATCCTGATAGTGAAACTCTTATAGATATTATAAAAACTATAAATTTTCCAACTATTGCAACTAATAGAATTGATTCTGAAGGTGGAAACTTCAAAGGAACTGAAGAAGAAAGAATAAATTTACTTCTAGCAGTTGAACCTTATGTTGAATATATTGATATTGAACTCCAAACAAACGATGAATACATTGAAAAGATTAAAGATACTGGAGTCAAAACTATTATTTCCTATCATGACTTTGAAAAAACACCAGAGTTAAGTGACTTAATGTATATTGTTAAAAAAGAAAAACAAGTTGGAGACATTGCAAAAATTGCAGTTATGCCACAAACATTAGAAGATACATTAGTAATTCTTGCAATATTATCAAGTTGTGATGATACAATTGCTATATCAATGGGAGAACTTGGATCATATACAAGAGTAATGGCATCTAAATTTAATTCACCAATAACCTTTGCAGCAGGACGAGATGTTACTGCTCCAGGACAATTAGATATTGAAACTATGAAAATGTTATTAAACACAAATATCATTGACGATGATGACTTACCAAAACCAGATACAGAATAAATAGCTACTTATCAAATAAGATATTAATAAAAATTATTATATAAAAATAGCTAATTTAAATATAAATAGTGAGAATATGAGTAAAAAGAGTATTCTTTTAATTATAATAATTATTCTAATAATAATTGGAATATTTGCTGTATTTAATAATACATGTCAAGTTAATATTGATTCAAATGGAACTGGTGGAACTATACAAATATTAGGACTTCCTATAAATCATGACAATAATCAAATGAGCAATGAAATAAGTGCATATTGTCAAAAAGAATTAATTAGTGAAAATAGTACTAAAGATACTATTCAAAATAATATAACAGATATTGCTAAAAAGTATGGATATACAGATGTTAAAGTAAATTTCCATTCAGAATTTGGAGATAATACCTTATCAACACTTTGTAAAGTTCGTGGAACATCAATGGAACCAACTTTTCAAAATGGAGAATATGTTATAGTAAATAAAACTAAAAATATTTCCATTGGAGAATGTGTAGTTGCAGAAACTCCAGAATATGGAACTATTATTAAAAGAGTTAGTGATATTAAAGGACAAGAAGTTTACTTAACAAGTGATAATAAAAAAATAAGCTATGAAAACATTAATGGTGAAATTTACAAAACTGAAGGTATTAAAACTTGGACAAGTAAAGATAACATCATAGGTATTGCTTATCCTCAAAATACTTAATTTAAATTAATATTATATTTATTAAAATAAGTATAATATTATTAAAAATATTTTATATTAAATTAAATAATATACAATTAAATAAACAGTTAATATTAACAATTTATACTAAATAAAAATAAAAAAACCAGTTAATATTTGCTAAAAAACTATTTTTTAAATTTTTACTAAATTAAATTAAAAAAACAACTAATTTTATAAAATACGGTTAATTAAGAATTAAATTAAAAAAACAACTAATTTTATAAAATACGGTTAATTAAGATTTAAATTTGAATATAAAATAAAAAAACAAAGGGAATTTAATTAATACATTTAAAACTTTTTAAGAAAAATTTTATATTCAAATTAAACCTCAATAACAAATATATTAAACTAAAGAGTTTAGGCCCTATAAATAAACTAAAAACAAAGGGAATTTAAAAAGGTTTTAAAAACGAAAAAAAAACTTTTTTAAACAAAATTTAAATATAGAGCCTAAACTCTTGATATTCTATAAAAAAATTTTCAACTAAAAACTTTTCATATCGAAAAACGGAAACCATATTCCGATATATAAAAGTTATATATTAAAGTATATAAATATTTCTAATTTTATAAAAATTATATCGATAAAAATAGTAATAATTAAAAAAATTTAAAGAAAAATAAAAATAATAAAAGAATAAAAATACTTAAAAAACAGAAATACTAATAAAAAATTAAAATAAATAATAAAAAATTAATTTTATTCTTTTTCTTCATCATAGAAGTGTTCTTCTAATTTTTTCCTTATATCATCAGGAATATTTACTGATTTTTGAGTATTAAAATTAAAATGAACCATTGTAGCTTTACCTTTAGCACATAATATACCATTCTGCCATGCTTCATGGTAAGTTGTAAATGAACTATGACCAATTCTTGAAACATAAGTTCTTATTTCAACATCATGACCATAGAATATTTGAGATAAAAATTCATATTCAGTTTTAAGCATAATAAGATTCCAATCATCATAACTTGTACTAAGATCTGGAACAAATAATTTAAAAATATCATTACGTGCTAATTCAAACCATCTTCCAAGAACATTATTATTAACATGTCTTAAAGCATCTGTATCTCCAAATAAAGGTGTTACACTAATTTTAAACATAATATCACATAAAAAATTTATAAAAAAAAAATAAAAAATAAATCAAAGATAAAAAAAATAAACTGTTTTTAAAAATTAATAATCAAAATCCTCAAATTGAGGACTACCTGCAGCACTTTGGTTATTACCATTATGATTATTATTGTTATTACTGTTATTCGTATTTGCAGATTTATTATCTTTTGATTCATTTTTAACAATAGTTGTATTGTTAACAGTTTTATTTACAGTAGGAGTTTTTTTAACTTCTTTAACTGTTTTTATTTGTTCAGGTGTAAAATTACCTTCAGAAATTACATTTAATTTTTCTGACTTATGCTCCATTTTTGGTAAATAAGGATTAACATATGAACCTGTAAATGATGCACATATACCTGCTACACCAAAAGCAATCAATGCAATTATAACCAATACTAAAATGTTTGCATGCATTCTTTTCATAATTACACCATAATTTTTTTAAAAAAATAAAAATTAATTATAATATTAATATATAATCATTATATTATATATCTAACTAAAAATATTAAAAAAAATTAGAATAAATAGAAATTAAATAAAAATTAAAAAATTACTTTTAAATAAAAAGACTAAATCAATAAAAAATAATTCATAAAAAAATTGTCTTTGAATAAAAAAAAATACTTCCTAAATAAAAAAATTACTTTTAAATAAAAAAAGCTAGTTCTAAATAAAAATTAAAAATTAAAAAAAAGTTATTTTAATATAAGTAAATAGTTTATATCATAAAATAAAAAATAAAAGAAAAAATCAATTAAAAATAAATTCAACAGTACTTTCAGAAGCATTGAACTCTCCAGAGATATGGTCAACTTTATGACGAATATCTGCTAAATCATTACAATTTTTAGTGTTAACCCTAAGTTTTGCAGTAATAATTTGATCTATACCATCAAGACTCCATAAGTGTAAATCAACAACTTCTTCAACACCATCAATTTCTGAAATTTCTTCTTTTAATTTATCAAAACTATAATTACTTGGAACTTTCTGAAGTAAAACTCTAAAACTATCAACTAATGTTTTACCTAATGCATAGATTAACCATATAGCAATAAGAAGTGATATTATAGGATCTAAAATAGCTAAATTCCAGAACATTAAGAGAATACTTAATACTAAAATAGCAACCCATCTTAATACATCACCAAACATATGATAACTAATAGCTTTTTCATTATATGTTTGTCCTTTATATACTTTATATACTGAGTATCCTTTAAATACAATTCCAATAATAGCAAATACAAACATTCCTTTTGCATCAGGAGTAACTATAGTAAGTAAACGAGTTAATGATTCATAAATAACAATTATAGATGCAAAAATTACAGCACAAGAAGTTATAACTGCACCAAGAACAGATAATCTTTGATATCCATAAGTATATTTATCATTTTTCTTTTTAAGTGAATATTTTTCAAGGAACCATGATACTAAAAGACAGAATGTATCACTTAAATCATGTATAGCATCAGAAACAATTGCTACACTATTAGTGTATATTCCACCAAATATTATAATAAAATTAAATATAAGACTTAAAAAGAAAGTTACTAGAATATGTGATTTTGCTTCAGTATGATATTCTTTTGATTTTTCAGTAGTACATTGATGTTCCATGATAAGATATTAGTAAATTCTACTTAAAAAGACTTTATATGATTATGTGTACATATTTAAAACTTATTTTTAATAATACAATTGAATGAATAGACATATGAAAAGTTAAACAATTGTAAAATCATGAATTTTTAAATAAAGAACTGATTATTTAGATTATAAATAAATATAATTAGATATTATATTAAAA
>NZ_MRCT01000124.1 GCF_002208625.1 Methanobrevibacter sp. 87.7 | reverse complement strand
ATTATATCCTTTCTAATATAATAAGCAATAATTTTTTATTTTTATTTATAAAATCTTTATTCGTTTTTGATTTTTATTTACTTTTTTATAAATTATTTAATTTAGACCATATTTTTTCAAAATATCAAAAATATATTACATTTTCGCATTTTTATTTATAATTTTTTATTTTTTTTTCTATTCTGTACATTTTATTTAATAAAATATTAAACATTTAATACTTTATTCTAAATTTTATTTGAAATTTTTAAAGAAATATTTATATAATACTTATTTATTAAATTAATATAATGATTAATAAAATATACTTTATTTTTCATTAAAAAAATCTTAACTAATATTTAATTTTAAGGAATTAAATATTATGAAGATTTATAAAAAAATTCGGAGGATATGATGAAAAATTATAATAAATTTATTATTTTAAGTTTATTTATAATTACTTTAGTTTGTATTACTAATGTTTCTGCTGCTGATTCATCTAATGATACACTTGCTACTGTTGATAATTCTTCTGTAAATATTAATTCAAATATTCTTACTGAAGTTGACAATACAAGTAGTTCTAATACTACTACTGAAAACATTACAGAAAATAAAACAGTGGATGTTATTAACACTACTACTGATATAGATGTTGTAAACTCTTCAGGAGCTTATGATCCTATTAACATTAAGGTTAATGTTTCTACTAATGATAATAAAGTTATTAATATTGGTAATGTAACTATAAAAATATTAAATGGTAATGTAACAGTATTTAGTCAAACTAAAGATGTTAAAAATAATAGTGCAGTGTTTGTATGGACACCTTCTAATATTGGTAAATATACAATTATTGCTAACTATAATAATGTAAGTTTTACAGATGAAGATAAACTTAATATAACATATAATGGATCTAAATCTCAAAAAGATTATACAGCTATTCCTAATAATAATTTACAATTAACTGTTGATAATGTTACTATGTACTGTAGAAATGGTACAAACGTAGTAGCAGTTGTTAAAAATTCTAATGGAGATTTAGTTAGGAATGCTAGTGTAATTATTAATGTACTTGGTGTAAATTATAAAGTTTTCACTGATAATAATGGTAAAGCTTATCTTCAAATTAATTTAAATCCTGGTAATTATAATCTTGTAACTTCTATTAATGGTACTAATGTAACAGCTAATTCTACTGTCTCAGTATTAAATTGGAATAAATCTAAACTTAATCTTAAAGTTTCAAATTTAAATAAAGAATATAAAGATAGTAAAAAATATATTGTTACACTTACTTATGAAGGTAAACCTATTGTAAATCAGTATATTTATGTTAAAATTTTAAAAGCAACATATAAACTTAAAACTAATAATGATGGTATTGCATCTTTAACTATTAATTTAATGCCAAGAACTTATGTTGTAACTGCAACTTTAAATCAAAATGGTATTAAAATTTCTAAATCATCAAAAATAATTGTTAGTAAATGGAATAAAAAATATGTTAATTTAAATATTAAAAAACTTACTAAAACTTACCAAGATCCTAAAGCTCCATTTAATATAACCTTAACTTATAGAGGTAAAACTGTAGCTGGAGAAAAAGTTTACTTTACTATTGCAGGTAAAACTTACAGTAAATTAACTAATTCTAAAGGTGTAGCAAGTTTTGCTGTTAATAATGGTGTTGGAAATTATGGTGTTACAGCAAAAGTTAATTCTGCTGGTGTAAGTTTAGCTAAAAAAACTACTGTTGTTGTAAATAAAGCAGATGTTTCACTTTCATTTAAAAATGTTTATTATAACATTTATGTAAATAACAGTAAATATTACTTAACATATCATTTACAAAAAGGTAAATCTTTAGGTTTAAACTTTACATTTAATAATAAAGCTATGTCTGGTAAATATGTAACTATCGGTGTTAATTCATTTTCTAAATATGTAGTTAAAAAAACAGATAAAAATGGTCTTGTTTATTACCTTAATAAAACTTTAAAATTAGGTAAAAATAATTTTGTAATTACATTTTATGCTGATAATAAAAACTTCAATAATTTAAGATGGAATATTCCAATTTACATAGAAAAATAGTTTTGTTTAAAAATTCATTTTAATTAATGAATTTTTTATTTTTTTATTTTAATTTTTTTAGCTATTTTTTGTTATTAGTTTCTTTTTTTAGTTGTTTTGTCTTTTTTTAGTTTTTATTTATTAATTTATTTAAAAAATAAATAATTTTAAAAATTAGTTAAAATTTTATTTATTTAATATATCTTTTACAGCTTGTTCTGGATTATCTGATTGATATATACTTCTTCCAACAATAACTGCATCAGATATTTTAAGTGTTTCTTTTGCACTTCCTCCTTGAGCTCCAACACCTGGTGAAATAATAAATGCATCTTTTCCTACAATATTTCTAATATCTTGAAGTCTATTTAATCTAGTTGCAGGTGCTACATAATTTTTAATTTCCATTTCAACACCCATTTTAGCAATATCATCTGCTACTGGTTGTAAAAATCTTTTAGCTCCTGGATGTGACATTTCAGTAAGTAAAAATAAGTCTTTTCCATATTCATTAGCTTTGTTAAGACAAGCTTCAACACTATCTTCTCCTACAAATCCATGACATATTAATCCATCTGCTCCATGTGAAAATGTAACATCAGCTATTTTGTCATTTGTTGGACCAATATCTGCAACTTTATAATCGCATATTATTTTAAATCCAAATTGATCTTTTAATTCATCAATACAATTTGTTCCTACTGCAAGTGTTAATGGATATCCTATTTTTATAGTATCTATTTGTTTTGATACTTTTTCACATATTTCTACTGCTTCATCCATTGTCATTACATCTAATGCTAATATAATATTGTTTTTAACATCCATATTTTCACTACTCCTTTTGATATCTTTAATTATTTTAAATTTTCTTTTATTCTATTTGAATAATAATTATGTTTTAATATGTTTTTTATCTTTATTATTTTTTATTTTAAGATTTCAAATTTGATATTTAGATTTCTAAAAAATTATAATTAATATTAAATTTATATTATTATGTGTCTAGTTTGATTGTTGTGTTTAGGATTTATAATTAATATTAAATTTAATATTTAAATTAACATAATTTAAAGAAATTATTAAATATTTTAAATAATAATGTGGTGAGTATTATGAAAACACTTGATTTAAATAAACCAGTTGCAGAATTAATTAAAGAATACCCAGAAGTTAAAGATATTATGGTTGAATTAGGTTTTAAAGCTATTTCACAAAATTTACAATCTATGGGTCAAATTATAACTATACCTAAAGGTTCAAAAATTAAAAATATACCATTAGATAAAATAATTAAAAAATTTGAAGATGAAGGATTTGAAGTTATTAATAAAGGAGAACCTGAAGTTAATAAAGAAAAAGCAAATAATTCATCTGAACGTGTTGAATTATTAAAAAGTTATATAACTAGATTATCTAATGGAGAACCATTAGAAAATATTCAAGAAGAATTTAAAGATAACTTTAGACATGTTTCTGCTAAAGAAATAGCAAAAGCAGAACAAACTCTTATTGAAGAGGGTTTTAATTTAAATGATGTACAACGTTTATGTGATGTTCATTCTGCTTTATTCCATGAGATGACTGATTCTGAAAGAATGGAAATGTTAGAAGCAGAAATGGAACTTGGTAAACAGGATGTAAAAAATTTAGAAAATGAAAATAATGAAGGTGTAAATAAATCTGCAGAATATATGAAGATTGAAGGTCATCCTATTAATGTTTTAATATTAGAAAATAATGAAATTAGTTCTCTTGTTAATAATATTGAAAAAGATTTAGATGATGGAAAATCTGCTTTAGATGTAAGAAAAAACTTAAAAGTTCTTAAAAATATTACTAAACATTATAGTAAAAAAGATAATTTATTATTCCCATTATTAAAAGGTGAATATAATTTCCCAGGACCTTCTGATGTAATGTGGGGAGTTGAAGATGAAATCCTTGATACATTATCTGGAATTATACATGAAACTGAAGGTAAAGAGGAAGAGATTAAAAAAGTATTAAAAAGAATTAAAGAAATGATTTATAAGGAAGAAAATATTTTATTCCCATTATGTGCTGAATACTTTAAAAAAGAAGAATGGGTTGAAATAGCTCGTGATTTTAATGAATATGGTCCTTGTTTAATTAATGAAATTCCTAAATGGGATGAAATAAATGAAAATACTGAAATTACTGAAGTAAATAATGATAAAATATATTTACCTGGTGGAACAATTACTTTAAAACAATTACGTGTTGTATTAAATCTTCTTCCTGTTGAAATAACTATTATTGATGAAAATGATATTAATCGTTTCTTTGATGAAGGAGAAAAATTATTTGAAAGGCCACATATTGCTCTTAACAAAGAAGTTTATTCATGTCATCCTAAAAAAGTTGAACCTGTTGTTCGTAGTTTAATTGAAGATTTTAAATCTGGAAAAAGAGATAGTATGCATGTTCTTGGATCTAAAAGACATCAGAAAGTATTAATTAATTATTATGCTTTACGTGATGAAGAAAATAATTATTTAGGTACTATGGAAGCAGTTTTACCTTTAGAATCAATTATTAACATATTAAATGATGATAAAAAAGGACCAGTTGATTATTAAATATTATATAAATTAATTAAAAGTGAGATTATGAAATTTATAGATATTGGTTTAAATTTAATGCATAAATCATATAATAAAGATCGTGAAGAGGTTATGGTTAATGCAAATAAAGTAGGTGTTTCAAAGGCAATTATTACAGGTGCAGATATTAATTCAAGTATATTAGCTTCAGATTATGCTTTAAAGTATCCTGGAGTTTTATATTCAACTGCAGGAGTTCATCCACATGATGCTAAAACATGTGATGAAAATACAATTTCTACTTTAAAAGAACTTGCAAAAAAAGATTCTGTAGTTGCTATTGGTGAATGTGGTCTTGATTATAATCGTAATTATTCTCCACAGAATATTCAGAGAAAATGGTTTAAAAAACAGTTAGAACTTGCTGAAGAATTATATATGCCTGTATTTTTACATGATAGAGAATCATATACTGATTTTTCAAAAATTTTAAGAGAATTTCCAGATGTAGCTAAAAGATCAGTAGTTCACTGTTTCACTGGAAATAAATATGAAGTTGAAGATTATTTATCTCTTGGATGTTATATTGGAGTAACTGGTTGGATATGTGATGAAAGACGTGGGGATGATTTAAGAGAGGCTGTTAAACATATTCCTCCTGAAAGATTGATGATTGAAACTGATGGTCCTTTTTTAATTCCACGTGATTTAAAACCTAAACCTAAAAAACATAGAAATGAACCTAAATATTTACCTCATATTCTTGAAAGAATTGCTAAAGAAATGGATTTAGATTATAATGATTTAGGAATGCAAGTATGTGAGAATACTAAAAAATTCTTTAATATTTAATTTTAAAATTTTTAATTATAATTTAAAATCTTTTTTTTAATTTTTTTTATATTTAGTAAAATTGTGTTTTAATTTAATTTTTTATTAAAAAATTCTTTTTTTTTATTCAATTTTATTTCTTTTTATTAAAGTTAATTT
>NZ_MRCT01000123.1 GCF_002208625.1 Methanobrevibacter sp. 87.7 | reverse complement strand
AATAAAAAATACTTCCAAAATACAAAAAACAAATTTAAAAAAAATATAAAAAATACAAAAATTAAACCATTAAAAAAAAAAATTCTAAAAATTAAAAAAAAAAACAAAAAACTTACAAAAAAAAGATCAAAAAATCTAAAAAATAAAACTTACAAAAAAAATCAAAAATCTAAAAAATCAAAATCAAATTCAATAAAAAAAAGTAGATTATAAAAAAAGCCTAAAATGAAATGAATCATTTTAGGCAATTGTATTGTTTATTAGAGATAATTTAATATAATATAGAACAATAGTAAAAACCATTATTCTAAGGGCTTTTTTAAAAATTTTATAATCACATAATTTAATTATATAATTTACGTATTTAAAATAAACAATTATCATAATATAATTATACCATATATTGTGTTTAGAAATTAAGGCATTACGAAAGATTGGAAATATAATTATAATATAATAACTGTTTTTTAATTGTAATATTGTTAAGTTGGGGAGTTAACAATAAAACAATATCTATTTTATGATTAGAGAAATTTTGGGGCATTAACTAATATAAAATATTATAGAGAATTATAGAAATTAGATAAATTGGGGCAATATCTAATAACTATAACTTTGAAAGTTAATTAAATAATCCATAGATTATTCATAGGAATATAACTTAATATTTTTTAAGAATTTTTTTACAATTTTTATAAATTAATAAAATTATTCATGGAATTAAATTAATTCAAACTAAAACCTTAAAAACTAACTCACAAAAATTTTTAAGGTAATATTTTAGTAGAATTGAAAAACTCCTATAATATTGAGGTTAATTTCTTTTGAGAAAGACATATTAATATTAAGGATTATTAATTATTTTTATAAATTTGAATATTACCTCCTTTTAGATTTTTTAATGTATTAATAACAATAAATGAATAATTAAGATAAATAACTTTTATTATCTTTATACCATCTCCTATTATTTTAAAGTATTCAACTACTGAGAGCTTGATTCGTAAGATATTAGATTAGGTAAAATTTTAAAGTGAAATATGGGCTAAGAAAATATATTTAAGGATTTAATCCAATATCTTATATATCTCCTATAGTCGACAGTACTCTAAAATAAATATAATTTTAAAAGATGACATTTAATCACATCTTAATTAATTATAATTATACATTTACTTTATCTAATGCTTGATCAAAGTCAGCAATAATATCTTCAATGTTTTCAAGACCAGTAGATACTCTGATGAAATCAGGAGTTACTCCTACTGCACGTTGTTCTTCTTCAGATAATTGTGAATGAGTAGTACTTGCAGGGTGGATAACTAAGGTTTTTGCATCTAAGATATTTGCAAGGTGTGAAGCAAGTTTTACATTTTTAATAAATTCAATTGCTTGATCATGACCACCTTTAATTCCAAATCCTAAAATTGCACCATAATATCCTGGGTCATCACCAGTTCCTTCAGGATTACCTAAGTATTTTACTGCAGTTTCATGTGAAGGATGTGATTTTAATCCTGGGTAATTTACCCAAGCAACTTTTGGATGTTGTTCTAAGTGTTTTGCAAGAGCAAGAGCATTTTCAGAATGTTTTTTAATTCTTAAATCTAAAGTTTCAAGACCTTGTAAGAAAAGGAAACTGTGTACAGGAGCAAGGGTTGCACCTAAATCCCTAAGTAATCTTGCTCTAATTCTAATTGGGTATGCGATGTTTCCAATTCCACCAGGAACATTACTGAAAGATTCCCAGAAGTTTAATCCATGGTAAGATTTATCTGGTTCAGAAATTGTTGGGAATTTACCATTACCCCAGTTGAATTTACCACTATCTACAATATATCCACCAATAGCAGTACCATGTCCACCTACAGCTTTAGTAGCTGATCCTACAACTACATCTGCACCATGTTCAAGAGGTCTTAATAAACCTACAGCAGAAGTGTTATCAATGATTAATGGTATATCGTGTGAATGAGCAATATCTGCTAATTTTTCAAAATCAGGTACATCTAATTTTGGGTTTCCAATAGCTTCAGCATAAATTGCTTTTGTTTTATCATCAATTGCTGCTTCAAAAGCATCATAATCATCAGATTTTACGAATTTAACATCACGTGCTAATTCTGCAAAAGTATCTTCAAATAAATTGTAAGTACCACCATAAAGGTTATCTGCAGCTACAATGTTATCTCCAGGTAAAGTAATGTTTAAAATAGAATAACTAATTGCAGCTAAACCACTAGCAGCAGAAATACCATAATTTCCACCTTCTACAGCAGTAATCCTTTGTTCAAATGCATCATTAGTTGGGTTAGTTAATCTACCATATATTTGACCAAATTCAGCTAATGCAAATCTATTTGCTGCTTGTTCTGGATCTTTAAATACATAAGATGTTGTTTGGTAAATAGGAACTGCCCTAGCACCAGTTGCTGGATCCGGTTCTTCTTGACCAGCATGTAAACCTAAAGTTGCAACACCTTGTCCTCTTTTTGTTGTATTATCATAACTCATTTTTTTATACCTCTATTATAAATTTTTTAAAATTTTATATTTTTATATTTCAAATTTTTTCAATTTAAATTTTTTTAAATAATAATCTGCAAATTAATGCAATATGAGATTGAACAGTTAATTTTTTTTACCACATAAAAATATAACGATAGTTATATAAAATTATGTTTTGCTTTCACATTATAATTAAATCATTAAAAGCAATTATTTATTCAATATATAACAATTGTTATAACTTACATATAAATGTTTTGAAAAAACACAAATTGTAAAAAATTATAAAATTATTATATATTGATAAAAATTACTAAATCTATTTTATAAAAAGCAATTATTTATTCAATATATAACAATTGTTATAACATATATATAAATATTTTGGAATATTTTTGAAACTTAAAAAAATGTTACATATTAAAAAAATTTACTTTTTACATATTAAAGCAATTATTTATTCAATATATAACAATTGTTATAACTTACATATAAATGTTTTGAAAATAGAAAATATAAAAATTTAAAAAAAAATAAAAAAAGAAAAAGGATATTAAAATTTTATAATTTAATTTTAATATCTAAAGCACTTGATCCATCTTCATATACAAATATTGGGTTAATATCTAACTCAGATATTTCATCAAAATCAAGTGTTAATCTTGCAACACGTTTAATGGTATCTTTAACTGCAGCAATGTCTCCAGGAGCTTCTCCACGATAACCATGTAATAATTTGGAAACTTTAGTATCTTCAATTTGTTCATCAATTTCTTCTGAAGTCATACCTTTAGCAAGTTTAAATGAAACATCTTCAATAAGATTTACAAATATTCCACCCATACCAAATGAAATCATTGGACCAAATTGTTTATCTCTTATCATACCAACAATAACTTCAATACCTGAATCCATCATTTTTTGTACTTCTACACCATTAGGAGTTATTTCAGGGAATGCTTTTTTAGTGTTTTCAATAATTTCATTATAAGCTTTTTCTGCTTCATCCCTTGAAGAAATACCAACTTTTACACCACCAATATCAGATTTGTGTAAAATTTTATCAGAAGCAATTTTTAAAACAACAGGGAATTCCATTTCTTCAACAAGATCTGCAGCTTCTTTAGCAGAAGTTGATAATTTAATAGGTGCTGCTGAAATACCATAAGCTTCAGCAACTGCATATGCTTCACTACCAAGTAAAGTATCTCTACCTTCAGATTTGACTTTTTCAAAGATATCTTCTACGAATTCTTTATCAACATCCTTAATTTCATCAACAGGATTATCATAAGTTTTATCTTGTAATTCTGCAAATTCACAGAGATATTCAACTACTTTTATAGCTGGTTCTGGGAATACATATGATGGAATACAATTTTCTTTTAAAAGTTTATTTGAGTATTCAAATGAAGGTCCACCCATGTTTACAGCAAGAATAGGTTTAGTAGAATTAGAATAAACATCAACTAATGCTTCAGCAATTCCAGCAGTATCTGCTTTAGCAGTAGGACAAACAATTACTATAATACTATCTACGTCATCATCATCAATAAGTACTTCTAATGATTTTTTATAACTTTCTACAGCTCCATCACCTAATACATCAATAGGATTATTTGTAGTTCCTTCATCTGGAATAAATTCTTTTAATTTATTAACAGTATCATCACTAAATTTAGCAAGGTTAAGATTATATCTTTCCATTGCATCTACAGCAATAACTCCTCCTCCACCAGCATTAGTAACAATTGCAACATTACGTCCTTTTGGAAGTGGACAGTTAGAGAATCCTAAACCTACTTCAAATAATTCATTCATTGAACTTGCACGGAAAATTCCAGATTGTTCAAATGCAGCATCAAATGCAGCATCACTACCTGCAAGAGCACCAGTATGTGAAGAAGCAGCAGCTGCTCCAGCAGCACTAGAACCAGATTTTAAAATAACAATAGGTTTTTTCTTAGATACTTCTCTAAGAGTATTAACAAAATCATCATCAGGAGTTACACTTTCAAGATAAACTGTTATAACAGCAGTTTCAGGATCATTAGCTAAATGGTTAATGATTTCAATTTCATTAGTACCTGCTTTGTTTCCTAAAGAAATACATTTACTAAAACCAATTCCTGAATTAAAACTCCAATCAATAATAGCTACCATCATAGCTCCACTTTGAGATAAGAAAGCCATGTTTCCTTTAGGAGGAATGGTTTGTGCAAATGAAGAATTAATTGGTGTATGTGAATCACTAATACCTAAACTATTAGGACCAATTAGATTCATATTATATTTATTAACAATATTAGATAATTCCTCTTCTAATTTAGCTCCTTCTTCACCAGTTTCTTTAAATCCTGCACTAATAACAACTACATTATTTACTCCTTTTTCACCACATTCTTCAAGAACAAGATTTACACCTGCAGCAGGAATGGAAATAACAACTAAATCAGGTACTTCAGGTAAATCTAAAACACTAGAATAAGCTTTATATCCTTGAATTTCATCACTCTTTGGATTAATAGGATAAATAGTACCTTTATATCCACCGGTAATAATATTATCAACAATAATATATCCCACTTTTCCTTCAGTATTTGATGCTCCTATAACCGCAACAGAATTTGGTTTAAACATCTTGTCAAGATCTGCCATAATTTAACTCCTTAAATTACTTAATTACTAATTAATCAAAACTATTTTAAAATAAATAGTATTATACTTCAAAAAAATCAAACAAAGCAATACTTTTATTTAAACATAAATTTGATTTCTAAACATATTTTAAATTTTATTATTAAAATCTTATATTAAAGATTTAATCATTATATAATCTTTAATATTTAATCATTATATAATAAATAATTTATCATTATAAATAATTAAAGATTATTATTTTATATATAATATCAATAAATTTTAAAAAATGATTTAAAAATATTATACTAAAATAAATTTTATATTACTAGATAATTTATAAAAAGTAATTTATAAATATTTTTAAAATCAGATAAAATTTGTTAAAAAAATAAAAAAATGAAAATAAAAAAGCTAAAAAATAATAAAAATATAAAATTAAATCTATAAAAATTTTTAAAAAAATAAACAATTAACTAAAATAT
>NZ_MRCT01000122.1 GCF_002208625.1 Methanobrevibacter sp. 87.7 | reverse complement strand
ATAAAAAAATATAAAAAAACTAAATCTAAAACTAAAATAATTATAAAAAAAATCTATAAAACTAATTTTAAAAAGCTAAATAAAATATAAAAAATTATTAAAATCTAAAAATAAGAATAAAATTATAATTATTAGTTTTCAAATGCTATGACAATGTTTTATATATTATTTTAACAAAATATAATTAATAATAATTTTTTATAATAAAATTAATTAGTTAATTGGAATTTTGATTAATATGATTAGTTATGATGAATTTGAAAAAATAGTAGTAAATATATTAGAACGTGATATTTCATCAAATAAAGATCAAAAATCAGCAATTAGTTCTAATTTAAACCAATCTCTTTTTATAGTTGCAGGACCTGGTTCAGGTAAAACTACAGTAATTGTACTTAAAATTCTAAAAAGTATATTTGTAGATGATATTGAACCTGAAGAAATTATTGCAACAACATTTACAAGAAAAGCTGCAGATGAATTAGATAGTAGGATTCTTGATTGGGGTTATAAAATTAAAGATTATCTTCTTGAAAATCTTCTAGAATATGATATTGACCATGAATATTTACGTAAAATTGCACATATTGATTTTAATCAAATAATGACTGGTACTATTGATAGTGTTGCACAAGATTTAATTAAATTAAATCGGGAACCTGGTACAAATATCCCAAATGTTGTTGAAAATTTCATTGCAGAATCTGCAATGAGAAACTGTCTACTTCAAGATAATAAATATCTAAATGAAGATTTACAAACATATCTTGGAGATTTTAGTGGTAAAGGACCAGTTAAAAATCCTTCATTAATGAGTAAAAATCTTCTTACAATAAAAAATAAAATGTACTATGATTTTGTAGATTTTGATGAAATTAAAAAAATTTCAGATCCAGGTACAAAAGCTGCTATTAATATTATTGAAGAATTTGAAAAAGAACTTAGATCAAGAAACAGTCTTGATTTTCCAATGCTTGAATCATACTTCTTAAATAATTTAACTAAAGGTAAATATGATGAAAGTTTAAAAAATATTAAACTTATTTTAGTAGATGAATATCAAGACACAAATCTTCTACAAGAAAAAATATACTTTAATATTGGAAAATATGCAATTGAAAATAATGGTGGAATTATAGTTGTTGGTGATGATGATCAATCATTATATCGTTTTAGAGGTGCAACTGTAGATTTATTTACTAATTTTAAAGATAGGGCTAATAAACAATTAAAAACAGATATAAAAGAAATTAATCTTAAAGACAATTATAGATCTACAGAGAAAATCATTGATTTATGTAATCATTTTGCAGAACTTGATAGTGAATACCAAAATGCAAGAGTAAGTCATAAACCACCAATTGTATGTCCTGAAAACAATAAAGGAAAAGATATTCCAATTATAGGTTTATTTAGATCTAGTCAAGATGTACTTGCTCGTGATTTATCTAATCTAATTGCAGAACTTATAAACAAAGGACATGTTGAAAGAAAAATAAAAAGTATTGTAAACTCAAATTCATTTAAACTATTAAATAAAGATGATGAAAAAGGAACATTTAAAAAGAAATCTAAAAAAATCAATAAAAATAATGCAAAAAAAGAAGATAAAATTGTAATTGATTTAGATAAAGAAAATGGTTCTGCTGCAGATATAGCATTCTTAACATATTCAACAAAAGAATCATCAATGAATCATAAACGTAGATTTACATATTACTTAAGAAAAACTTTACAACATAGAAAAGTTAATGTTTTTAATCCACGTGGTAAAGATATTCAAGATATTGAATATGTTGCAATATTTTGTGGATTAATGCTTGAATGTATAGATCCTGATATGACAGTACAGAAAAAAGATAAAGAAATTCCAAAAAGTGCAAATAGAGTAATGAAAAAATGGAGAGAAGAAGCAAAAAGATTCATTGATAAAAATCCAGAACCACATGAACCTATAAGTTTAAGTGAATTTGTTGAAAAATGGCAAATTAGAGTACCTTATGGAATTGAAAAATGGCCAAAAGAAGCTAGATTAATGGATTTAGCATATAAACTTATTTCATGGATTGATGTACTTCAAGATGATATTGAAGGAGTAGTATTCCTTGAAGCAATTACAAAAACAATTACACAAACAGGTTTCTTTAATAAATATGCATCAACAATATACTTTGATACTACTGAAAATGAATACAATTCAATAGATGAATTATATTGGAATGTATTTATACCAATTGCAACTGGTGGAGTAAGTATTGAAGAAGATTTACTTGATACTTTACCAGATGATAGATTAAATATTATGACAATACATCAATCAAAAGGATTAGAATTTTCTCTTGTTATTGTAGATGTTGGTTCAGAGTTTAAAAAAGATTTAGCTGCAACAAGTCCTCAAAGGTTTCCTAAAAAAGGTGGAGAAGACCAAGAATTAGAAGATAGATTAAGAAAATATAGTGAGGAAATGGACTTTGAAGAAAGAGATCAAATTGATAGATCTTTTGATGATTTAATTAGAAGGTACTTTGTAGCATTCTCAAGAGCTCAAGATGTTTTAATATTAATTGGTCTAGATAGTAACATATATGGATATGATACAAAGACAAAACATAAATCTATACCTAATGTTGCATTAGGTTGGAATAGGGATGAAGAATTCATAGGGTTTGATGAAATATATATGATTTAATTAATATTTACTATGAAAATAGATTAAATTTTAATAGAATAAAATAAATTTTACTTAAGATAATAAAAAGTACTAAAATTTAATTTTACATTAAGAAACTAAAATAAAAGGTGAAAATATGAAACTTCAATCAAGGTCAAAACCATATTTTATACCAGAATATAGTTTAACTGGAGATTTACTATCATTTTTAACATGTAATCTCCAATACAGATACCAAAATAAAGGTTCATTACCACCATCAATGCCAATCCAATTATGGTTTGGAGAATTTATACATGGAGTAATGGAAGAAGCATATTTAAAATGGGAAGCAGAACAATTACCATTTCCATGGGACTGGGAAACTGAAATAAGACCAATAGAAGAAATGATAGATCAAAGATTAAGAGCAAGTGGTCTATACCCACCATTAAAACAATATAATCCAAAACATCTTCCAGAAGAAGAAATTGGTAAATATAAAACTGAAGATAACCCTTACCACAGAATTGCAAGTGCAAGGGCAGAAGCCTCTATAAATGTATGGGGTCCTGATTTATTTCCATTAATAGATTCTGCAGAACTATTAATTAAAGGAATAAGGGATATGCCAAACTATAATGAAAATCACAGTAGATCAAATCATTACAGTGTAAATGGTATTATTGATGTATTAAGTTCATTTAAAATTGAAAATACAAATCAAAAAACACTTGATTCATACCAAAATAAGATAATACAATATCTTAAACATAATGAGAAATTTAATGAAATATTAAAAGAAAAAGTTGATAATGAATATGAAATCATTATTGATTATAAAGGAATGAAAAGACCATCAATTGATAATGATAATTATAGACATCATGAATGGCAAATCTTAACATACTCATGGCTTAGAAAACATCAAAAAGATGCAAAACCAATACCTGCAGGAATTATCTTCTATTTAAACGAACTTGTTCCATCTGTTGAAGATTTAAAAGCAATTCAAGAAGATATAATAAATGATAAAACAGATGTTAAAATCTCAGAAGAAGATAAAGAAGCAATTATGAGATGGGATGGAAATCCTAAATATTATCCAACATTAAGTAATAAATTTAAAATTGATAGATCAATAAGAATCATACCAGTTGAAGAAGAAAAAGAAGAAACTGCATTAAATGAATTTGATAGTGTGGTAAATAATATTGAATCATCAATGATTAAAGAAAAAGAAGGTTCTAAAATTAGTGAAGCATGGATTGATGAAGCTGATAAAAGAACCTGTGATGCATGTGATTTTAAAGCAATATGTGATAAAAATAAAGGTAAATTAAATCATATGACTGTACCTTGACTAAAACACTATAAATTTTATTAATCTTTTTACATAAACAGAAATTATATTTTATATTATAACAAGTAACTTATATTATTTAGGTAATAATTGATTATTAAAGATAAAAATACAAATAATATAAGAAAAATAAAAAAACACAAAAAATCTAAAAAAATAAATAAAAAAAAAGAAAAAAATAAAATAAAAAATAAATTAAGAATATAAAATAGTAAAGATGAAACTATTCTTCATCTTTAGCTTCTTTTTCAGCTTTTTTATCTTTCCTTTCTTGTCTTGCTTCTTTAATATCTGCTTTAACATCATCTTTAGCAGATTTTGCTTGATTTTTTAAATCTTTAGTTTCAGCTTTAACATCCTCTTTTTTATCAGAAAGACGATTTTTAGCTTCTTCTTTTTTAGCTTTTAATTCTTCTTTTTTAACTTTAATAGCTTCTTTTTGTTCTTCTCTTTGTTTTTTCTCAAGTTCTTTAAGTTTTTCTTCATGTTTAGCTTTTAAAGCTTGTTTTTCAGATAATTGTTGTTTTAATAAAGAATCTTCTACTTCTACATCACCATTAATTTTAGCATCAGATTTATCAATAGCTTTTCTTAAGTATTCTTTAGTTTGTTCTTGTTTTTTAGATATTGAATCTTCACCATTTTTAACTTCATCTAATTTTTCATTAGCAACATTAATAGCTTTATCCATTACTTGATTTGCTTTTTCATCAGCAAGAATAGCATATTTTTTACCTAATTCTAAACCTAATTCTTTAATTTCATTATCATTTCCTTGTTTTGCTCTTTCAATACCATATTCAGCAGCAATTTTTGAAAGTTCAATTCCTTTTTTAGCAACTTTGTAAAATACCATAATAATCACATCTTCAAATTTTTTTATAATAATCAAATGATTTAACTATTTTTATTTTTTAAATCTTCTAATTCTTTTGCTTGTTTCTCTTTAAGTGCTTCTAATTCTTTAAGTTGTTTTTTCATCAATTTATATTCTTCATCAATTTCAACTTCAGAATTTTGATTTTTTTCTAAAATAGAATCTGCTCTATCAATAGCATCCTTCATTTCTACCTTTAAATTATCACGTTTAAGAGAAAGTTTATCATTACCAGTTTGAGCATCCTCTAATTTCATGTTTGCAAGTTCAATTGCTTTATCCATAGCATCAGTAGATTTTTGTTCAGCAACTCTAACCCATTTCTTAGTAAGATCTTTACGTAGATTTTTCATTTCAGGATCTCTAATGGATTTTGCTTTAGCAAGTCCATATTTAGATAAAGTTTTTCCTAATTCTGCAGTTTTTTTAACTTTATCTGTACATCTCATAGTATCACCTGATTAAATATAAAGTAATATAATATTTCTATATTTTTATATTAAATATTTAACTATATAAATTTTATAAAATTATACAATAAGCCATAATTGTTTTAAATATTATATAAAATATACAATAAGGAAATAAAATGAAAAAACAGAATGAATAAGGTTATAATAAAAAAATATACAATAAAAACATTAAAAAAAGAGATTTAATAAATAATTAAAAGTTTAAAAAACTAATAATTAAAATAAATTATATAATTTTAAAATTTAAATAAAATAGATAAATTGGATAAATTAAAAAAAAACTAAAAAAAACACATAAAACAAACTATAAAAAAAATAAAAAAAGTCAATGAAATACTAAAAAAATATTAAACATACT
>NZ_MRCT01000121.1 GCF_002208625.1 Methanobrevibacter sp. 87.7 | reverse complement strand
AAAAATAATACAATTTCACTAGACAATAACTAATTTAGAAGTTGTTGTTTTTGCTGCAAAAGTAGGATTCCCTGCAAATCTAGTAGTAACAGTATAAGTTCCTCTTTTATTAACTGAAACTTTAATAACTGCTTGACCTTTACTATTAGTTCTTGCAGTATAAGTTTTACCATTTACAACAACAGTAATTACTTTATTTACAGCATTAACATATTTTAATTTATTAGTAGCTTGTACACCTTTTAATGTAACAGTAATAGATTTAGTTTGAGCTGCAAGTTTATATGTAATTGTACTTGGAACAGTTAAAACTGTAGCTTTCTGAGTAATAGTAATCTTAGAAACTACAAAACTTCCAGTATAATTATCATCACCTAAAAATGCAACAGCAAAAGTGTAAATTCCAGAGTAAGCAAGATTAATTTGAAGACGTGCAACACCATTAGCATCAGTTGTTAAATTATAAACAACACCATTAAAACCAATAGAAACGGGTTTATTTGCTAAAGCTTTACCATTTGAATCCCTTAAAGTGACATTAAAGTAATCCTCTCTTTCACCATTATAGAAATCAACAGCAGTTTGATTCATGTCTTTACAAGTAATAGTTGTATTTAATCTTTCAGATACCCTTTTAATAAATAACATTCCAGAAGCATTAGAAGGTGCAAAATTATCATCACCTTCAAATCTTAAATCAAGATTGAATTTACCATCTAAACCACTAATATTAGCAATACCATTATCATCAGTAACAATAGTACCTACTTCAGTACCATTTATACTGTAAATAATATTAGCATTTGAAATTGGATTTGAATCTTCATCCACTAATTTAACAATAACATTACAATCATCATCAATATCATAACTAATACTAGTACCTTTAAGAACGTTTAAAACACCAGTTTTAACATTAACTTTATCTGAACTATCATAATCACCAGATATTAAATAAATACCTGAATCTTTAGGAGTATAATTAACAATAAATTCAGGACCAACTAATTCTTCATTACTAATAACAGTATTATTTACTTTTATAGATAATTTTCCTCCAGAAATTGAATTACCCATATCATCAGTTAATTTAGCAACAATTCCAAAAGTTTCTCCTTTTAATAAATTACTAGTTTCATTATTATTAAAAGTCACAAATACTCCATCAATAATACCATAATCATTATGAATAGAAGATGCACTACTATTAGCACAATTAATCATCGCATTATTAGATAAAGTTACAGTTCCATATTCATTATAAATAACAACACCTTGATTTTTAGCCGCAGTAACATCTTCAAAATAATTATTAACTATAGTAGCATTTGAAACTGATTCAATATAAATAGCAGAACCAGATTTTGCATAATTTCCAATAAATTTATTGTCAGCAACAAGTATACTATTATCACCTTCAATTTGTGCCAAATAGAGAGCAGCACCATAACTTGCAGTGTTATTAATAAAAGTATTATTTACTATAGTTGCAGATTCTCCATAGGATGGTAAAACATCAATAGCTCCACCCATTACACAATATTTTCCACCGTTTCCAATGAAAGTATTATTTGAAATATATGCATTATCACCTTGAATTTCAATAGCTCCACCATCACCCATATAACCAATACCAGACATGGTGTTGTTAATAAATGTATTATTAACTATTTTAACATTATCTCCACCAAGATGTATAGCTGCACCTTTACAATCAATTGTGTTATTTTCAAATAAACAAGATGAAACAATTGAATTGGAACCATAAACCATTAATGCACCATGATCAGTCCAATTACCACCATGATTATTAGTGAAATTAGAGTTTATAATAGATATTGAAGGTGCATATGCAGTTACAGCAGAAGATCCTCCAAAGTCAATTGAATAATTGTCATCAAAAGTACAATTAATTATTTGACCATTTCTTCCGCCTTTAGAGTAATCGAATAATCCACCCCAACTAACAGCACCACCATTTCTAGCAATGTTTCCTTTGAATACACTATTAACAAGGGTTCCATTATCTCCACTCCAATAAATAGCTCCTGCTTCAGAACTTCCAGTGTTATTTAAGAATGTACAATTTTCAATATTTACTTTAGAACCATTAATTAAAATTGCTCCACCAGTAACTTCACTACCATTAACAAAGGTAATTCCTGAAATAGCTACTTCAATGTTTTTAGTTGAAATATTAAATATTCTTCCTGATTGTTTAGCATAAACTACAACAGTACCAATACCATTAATAGTAATAGATCTGTTAATAATTAAATTAAATTCATTATATAATCCTTCATTAATAACAATTTTACTAGCATTATAATATTCAGCTAAATGTAATGCTCTGCTAATTGTTGCAACAGGAGTGTCTATATCACCAATATTATTGTCATCACCTTTAGTAGAAACATAAACAGTATCTAATTTTATTGCAGTATATTTTAATGTTAATTTTTGACCATCAATAGTAGAGGTAATAACATCATTTTCAATATCACCATTGTATTTTACAACAGAAACACCATTTACAAGTTCAGTAACAGGATTTGTAAAGTTTTCTGAAGGACTCCATTGAACATATCTTAAAGGTAAGTAACCTTCGAAAGCAGAAGTAGTTCCATTAATATCTTTAAGAGTATTTAATGTAGCATAAATATTACCATCTAAATCATTATATAATTGCATTATAATTCTATTATTAATAATTGCATTTGAACTAGGGAAAGAATTAGTTCCCCACCAATTATTATCAGCATAAATTACTGTATTAGAATCAACTGGAACATAGATTGGAGATGAACCAGAATTGGAATAAATAACAGAATTAGTAATGTTAACTACAGTACCATCATTATAATAAGATGCTAAAACAGAACCTGCATACTTTGCAGTGTTATTAATAAATACAGATCCGAATATAGTTATATTATTAGAATATGCCCATATTGCTCCACCATATTTTCCTGCATAGTTATTAATAAAATTACAATAATTTATTTGAATTGGAGATGATGATTGAATAGAAATAGCTCCTCCACCATCAAGACTTGTTTCTTCTGGAGCAGAATTGTTTGTAAATGTACAATTTTCAATAATAGCGCCAACACTACCATATAATTTTATTGCTCCACCACTACCATTTACATATTTATCAGTTGATTCGAAATAATATTGAGCAGTGTTGTTTGTGAAGTTAGAATTATAAATGTATATTTTACCAGCATATCCAGTAATAGCACCTGCACTTACAGCACAATTATTATAGAATAAAGAATTATTAATAATTACAGTACCATCACCATTATTATAAAGAACACCACCATACCATCCTTTATTACCATAAAAGATAGAATTATTAATTGTTACATTAGAATTATAATAATTTGAGAATACAGCACCATATGGAATTAAAGTAGTATTTCCATTAGTAAATGTAATATTATCAAATAATACACTTAAATTACCATTAATAAAGAAAATTCCTTTTTTACCACTAATTTGAGTAACAACTACTTTAGAAGGATTTACACCAACAATTGATACATTGTTTTTAACTGTGTAAGCAGAAAGTGGATAATTACCTTCTTTAAGAACTATTTTTTTATTACCTCCAAGAGCATCATTTAAGTTTAATGCAACTTGTAAAGATTTAAGAGGATTTTCTTCAGTTCCATTACCTAATTTATCATCACCATTTACTGCATCAACATATATAACATCAATATCTGAATAATTATCAGGAAGAGTTTCAACTATAGTTACATAACAATGACCACTTTGAATAGTAGAATAAGTATCTTGAGGTGCAAATACGATATCATAAGTTTTTCCTGGTAATAAATCAAAATCAGAAAGTTCAAACTTACAAGTACTTCCACTAATTATATTACCACCAGATACCATACGAGTACTTCCATCAATTGTTACATAAGTAATAGTAACTTGACAACCACTTAAACCAGTGTCAACTTCACCATAACTATCAACAACAGTTCCAATTACAGTACATGGTTCACCTTCAGTTAAGTTTACTTCTTCTGGATCCATTATGAAATAATATGAATAATTACCTCTAATTCTTATAGTGTTTTTTAAATCAGCAGTTCTATAAGTATCACTTTTAAGAACAGTAGTAACATTATAAATACCTAAAGGTAAATCTTTAAGATTTAAAAATACTTTACCATTTTCATCAGTAACTAATTTAAAATAATTATTTAAATTAGAACTAACCATAGAAATTGCAATTTTTTCACCAGAAATAGGATTTCCAGATTTATCAGTAAGAGTAACTACATAGTCTTTATCTTGTCCAACACTCATTTCAACATTAGAAGCATTCATAAATGCATTACCATCTAAATCAACTAATTGAGAACCACTAATATAAATAGTATCATCTGTACTTCCATTACCTGATACACAATTTTCATATTTATTATTACCTACATAAACATAAACTTTAGATGAAGAAGTAAGAGATTCTGAAGAATAAATAGCAGAACCATTAATTATAGCTTTAGAATTAGTGAAATTAGAATTTAATACACTGAAATTTCCACCATAATAACTTCCAATAGATCCTCCATTTTTAGCATAATTGTTATCAAATAAACAATTATCGAAAGAAACTAATTTGTTATTCATAGAAAGATATATAGCACCACCATAAGCAGCACTAGATTCAGAAATAGCACTATTATTTATAAAACTAGAATTAATAATATTTGATCTAGCACTAGCAATACTAAGAGCTCCTCCACTAGCAGCAGAACTATAAGTAAATCCATAACTACTAGTTACATTTTTTGCATAATAAGTATTATTAATAAAACTTGAATTAATAATATTCAAAGTTTCTAAACCATAATAGCCCCCAGTGAAATATATTGGACTATAAGAGTTATAACTTACCCCATTTACATAGTTATCTTTAATTACACAATTAATA
The DNA here is from genome assembly GCF_002208625.1 of Methanobrevibacter sp. 87.7. Lineage (GTDB taxonomy): Archaea > Methanobacteriota > Methanobacteria > Methanobacteriales > Methanobacteriaceae > Methanarmilla. The sequence continues at coordinate 895 of NZ_MRCT01000121.1, read as the reverse complement.
ATGTTAACATAAGAATAAGATGATTTAATAACAGAACTATAGTTACCATATGCATTAATCAAACTTAAATTCATGAATGTAACATTACATGAAGTTAAATTAAATAACCAGTCAGTATTTGTACCATCAATGAAAGTTTTATCTGAACCTGCACCAATGAAAGTTACATTGACTTTAGATAATACTAATTTAGTATTCTGTTGACCAGAAACTAAAACATTATCTCCAGATTTAGAATTAGAATAAACACCTTCACCAATATATACGGTTAAGTTTTGATCTTTATTATCGTCTAAAGCAGACTTAATATCATTATATTCAGTATCAGAAGCATTAGTTTTTACCTTACCTGATGAAACATCACCAAGAAGTTTATTAGAATCTTTAGAATTTTCAACAGTATTAAGTGATGAATCATCACTTATAGATTTTGAAGATAAATCTAAGCTTTCAGTTGAATATTGATTATTACTTGTTATATTAGAACTAGAAATATCTGATATTTCACTATTAGATGAAACTGAATTATTAGACACATCAGATGCACTAATAGATGAAACACAAGCAATAACTAAAAAGAATAATGATATTACTATAATAAATTTCAAGTATTTATTATTCTTTTTCAATTTTAAAACTCCTTATTTTTTAGTATCCTTAAAAATAGTTATAATTAATGTAGAAAATTTAAAAAATAAAAATCCGAATTAAATATATATTACAATCGTATCCTTTTATAAATTAAAAAACTATATCATAATATTTTAATAAATAAATAGAAATAGAACATAATATTATCAAATATATAAAATCATTATTATTTTAAAATTAATTACCACAATAAAACTTATTTTTAAAGATTAAAAATTACCGATATGTAAAACATATCAATTGG
>NZ_MRCT01000120.1 GCF_002208625.1 Methanobrevibacter sp. 87.7 | reverse complement strand
GTATTAACTCTTTAAATTAATGTTTTTATGAAAAATGTTGATTTTTACTTAAATTAATATTTTTTGTTTAATTGAAAAATTTATAATAATTTAATTAATATTGGAAGATAAAATGGAAACTCAAAGAATTTTAGTAACTGGTGGAGCAGGATTTATTGGTACTAATCTTGTAAATGAACTTAGAAGTAGAGGTCATGAAGTATTATCTGTTGATTTATTACATCATGAAGATGAAGCAGATTTATATTCTGATGAATATTCTGATTATGTAAGAGGAGATGTAAGAAATTATCGTCAAATAGAAAGAATATTTGAAGATAATGATAAATTTGATTATGTTTATCATTTAGCAGCAGAATATGGTCGTTGGAATGGTGAAGCATACTATGAAAATCTCTGGGAAACTAATGTTATTGGTTTAAAAAATATGATTAGACTTCAAGAAAAACTTGGTTTTAGAATGATTTCATTTTCAAGTTGTGAAGTTTATGGGGATTATAAAGGAATAATTACTGAAGATCTTATGGAAACACATCCAATTAATGAAACATATCAAATGAATGATTATGCTATTAGTAAATGGGCTGGAGAATTAATGGTTATGAATTCTGCTTCTATGTTTGATACTGAAACTGTTAGAGTAAGACCTTTAAATTGTTATGGACCTCATGAAGCTTATTCTCCATATAAAGGTTTTATTCCAATATTTATTTATAAAGCATTACATGATTTACCTTATTCAGTTCATATGGGACATAAAAGAATCATTGATTATGTTGGAGATACTGTAAATACTTTTGCTAATATTGTAGATAATTTTATTCCTGGTGAAGTTTATAATGTAGGTAGTAAACCTGAATGGGAAAAAGATATTAAAGAATATTCTGATATTGTTTTAGATGCTTGTGGAAAAGATGATTCTCTTGTAACTTACACACCACCAGAACCATTTACAACTAAAGTAAAAACAGTTGATTGTTCTAAAGCAATTCGTGATTTAAAACATGATCCTAAAGTTACACCTGAAGAAGGTATTAAAAAAACAGTTGAATGGATGAAAGATTATTATAGAATTGAATAAATTTATTATTAATTATTTAATTTTTTATTTAATCTAATTCTTAATATTTAGATTTTTAGGTTTTTTACTTTTTATTAAGTTTTAATTTTATAATTAAGTTAGATTTTTAAGTTTTACTTTATTAACTTAAATTTTTATATAGGTGTTTTAATGGATAAATCAATAATAGCTTTAATTCCTGCATTTAATGAAGAAGTAGCAATTGGTTCTGTTATTTTAAGAACATTACAATATGTTGATAATGTTTTAATTATTGATGATGGAAGTACTGATGCAACTAATAAAATTGCTAAACTTGCAGGAGCAGAAGTAATAACTCATGCAGAAAATTTAGGAAAAGGTGAAGGATTAAAATCAGGTTTTCAAGCGATTAAAGGTAAATATGATATAGTTATTACAATTGATGGTGATGGTCAACATAATCCAGATGAAATTCCTAAATTAATTGAGCCTATTATTAATGATGAAGCAGATTTTGTAAATGGTAGTAGATATATGAATGGGCCTGAAGAAAACACTCCAGCATATAGAAGAGTTGGTCAACAGGTTTTAGATAAAGCTACTAATATATCTGCAGGTTGTAATGTAACTGATTCACAAAGTGGTTTTAGAGCATTTTCATCTAAATGTTGTGATTGTTTTAGGTTTAAAGATACTGGTTTTGGTATTGAAAGTGAAATGCTTGTTGATGCTGCAGAAAATGGTTTTAGAATAAAAGAAGTACCTATTACTGTACGTTATGATGTTGATGGTTCTACAAAAGATCCTGTAACTCATGGTGTTGGTGTACTTTTAAATATTTGTAAAGATAAAATTGTAAGAACTTTTAAAAGGGATTAATTAAATTTTAAAACTTTTATTTAATTTATATAGTATCTTAAAAGTTTTATTTAATTTTATAAGTTATATTTAAAAAAATAGGATATTTTTTATTATATTTTAAAAAAGTTGATATTAATTATATAGAATATATTCAATGAATGTAATTAAATGATATATATTTATAATTAAAAAGAATATTTAGTTAATTTCTTTAATATATTCTTTTATTTATTTAATTTAATTGTTTTATGTTTAATTTATTTTATAAAATGTGATTGTTATGTATACTGATGAAGAAAAAATTCAATTAATGAAAGATTTTGACACTATGAATGAATATGAAGAGCAAAATTTTCCATATGATGAAGAATTTCCAGATAAATTAGTTAAAGTTATTCATGATTTAGACCTTGGTAAAATTAATTCTGATTCTCAAGAAATTAAAAATGCAATTTTAGATTTAGAATATAATTTATATGGTCAAGGTATATTTTTAAGAGAAGAAACTAAATTCTTTGAAGAAGGTTTTGAGATATATCTTAATATTGGTATTAACTCTAAACAGTTAATTAATCTTATTGATTGGTTAGATCAATTTACTTTTGAGATTAATCCTGTTTATGAAGATGGATTTGCATCATTAAATATTATGTTTCTTTTAAAACCTACTTATGAATATGAAGATGTTGATAATTAGTTTTTATTTATTTTAATTAAGAATTTGTTTTTCATGATTTGAAATTTATTTTCTGTTTTTATTAATTTCAAATCTTCTTTTTATTTTATTTAAGTCTATTTTTTTTATTGTATTGTTTAGAATAAGTTTTGTGGTTTTTTATTTTGTTTTGGTTTTTTTTATTGTATTGTTTAAAAATGATTTTATGTTTTTTATTTTTAAACCATTATTTTTAGTTTAAATATTTTTTTTTAAAAACAAACTTTATTATTTTTTTATAGTGATAAAATACTATTTTATGTAATGATAATACTAACACTTAATTGTCCAGGTAACTGTAAATATTGTTGGATTTCTGATAAATATATAAAATTAATGGATATTAATATTATTAAAGATATTAAAGAAGGGTTTGAGACTTTTAGAATAATAAACATCTTCCTTTTACTTTTCATAGTGGAGAACCATTATTTCCATGATATGGATTTTATAAAGTGGTTTTTTCAATTTTAAATCAATTAAAAAATAGTAATGGATATTCAAAGCAATTTATATGATTATAATTTATAATTCGTTAATATAAGAACTTTATTATATTTATTTTTTTATTTTATGATTTTTATATTTCTTATATTTTTATTAATTCATAAGCTATTTATTTAAATATATAAAAATTTAAATAAAGCGATTTACATACTAATTTTAATAATAGATTTAAGGATTTTATGATTAATAAGAGATATAAAAAAGTTGTTGTTGGTGGAACTTTCGATAAGTTTCATTATGGTCATAGGAAGTTGTTGGAAACTGCTTTTCAATTAGGTGATTTTGTTGAGATAGGGGTTACTTCTGATGCTTTTGGTGGCCTTAAGGGTGATATTGATCCATGTAAAGTACGTATGGAGAATTTATCTAATTTTTTTAAAGATTATGATAATTTTCATTTATGTAAATTAGATGATAAGTATGGCCCTAGTATTTACGAAGAAGATTTTGATGCTATTGTTGTTACTGAAGAAACAGAACCTACAGCAGTTGAAATTAATGAAATTCGTAAGAATAAATCTATGAAACCATTGGATATAGTTGTTGTGAGTTTTGTTTTAGCAGATGACAATATTCCAATATCTTCTACAAGAATACGTAATGGTGAAATTGATAAGAAAGGCAATCTTCTAGATTAATTTTTTTATATTTAAGTTAAAACCGATATGTTTATATATACACTTCGTTTATATCTATTATTAAGAAAAATTTTTATGGTGATTTAATGGCAATTATTATAGATGCAGATAAATGTGGACATATTCAAAATTGTCCAGGTGAAGGTTTATGTATTAAATTATGTGAAACCGGCGCCCTTACTGATGTCGATGGTGATGTAGCAGTAGATGATAGTAAATGTGATGAATGCGATTTATGTATTCAAAACTGTCCTAATCAAGCTATATCTAAACAATAAATTTAAGAGGTTTTTTTCATGTCCCTTGTTAAAAGAGAAGGTATTGAAAATAGGGAATTAATTCATAATAATGATAAATGTGTAGGATGTGGAATTTGTGCAGATATTTGTCCTACTGAATCATTAAGATTAGGCCCTATTGTACCTATTGCACGTGGTTTATTAAAAATGGACTATATTTCTTGTAATGCAAATAATTGTGTATTATGTGGATTATGTGCAAGTGCTTGTCCATTTGATGCTTTATCTTTAGAAATTGACGGCGAAGTTATTTCAAATATTGGAAGTTATCCAGTATGGCATAATGGTGCAGAAATAAATGATGAAGATTGTTTATACTGTGAAAATTGTGTAGAAGCATGTCCTAGAGATTCTATATTTTTCAAAAGGGAATTACCAGATCGTAATGATTTACTTGTTGGTACTATTAGTGTTAATGAAGATGATTGTATTTATTGTAAAGTATGTTCAGAATTATGTCCTGCTGAAGCAATTACAATTAGTTCAAATAACGAATTTGGAATTCCAGATACTATAGAAATCAACGAAGATAAATGTGTATATTGTCAAGTATGTAAAAGAGCTTGTCCTCAAAATGCTATTAAAGCAGTTTGTTCAACATGCATGCATCAAGAAGAAATTGAAAAACCTAAAATTACAGGTACTATCTTTATTGAACAAAATTGTGTTAACTGTGGATGGTGTGAATCTGTATGTCCTGCAGATGCTGTTAAAGTTAACAAACCATTTGTTGGTGAAGTATTAAGAGATCCTGAATTAGTATGTAAAGGTGAAACTTGTCACGCATGTCAAGATGTATGTCCATGTAATGCAATTGAAATTATTGATAATGAATCTTCAATTGATCCAAGTCATTGTGTTTTATGTGGAGCATGTGCTAAAGCTTGTCCACAACATTTACTCACTGTCAAACGTGACAGTATGAAATTAGATAATATTCAATCTCCTTCATGGAAAAGTATTCTTGGAAAATTAGTTGAATAAATTTAAAATATAAGTTTGTTTAATCAAACTTTATTTTTTATTTTATTTTTTTTAGTCTAAATTTTATTTTTTTTAAAAGAACTATTTTTATTTTTTTTAATCTATTATTCTTAAATAATTCTATATTTTTAGCTTTATATTGATTTTATTAAATATAATAATGGACGAAATTATCCATTATAAATTATTTAATGTAGTATTTCGCCCTATTTCAATAAGATTTTTTAATTTAGTATTTATATGATTGTTTAATTTAAAAACTATTTCACCAACTATTAAAACAAATACTAAAGTTAAACCTATTAATAAAATCATTTCTGAACTTATTTGTCCATTATTATCCTTTTTTATATTCATTTAATCACATAATTTTAGTATTGTTATATTTTTTCTACTTAATTATGTTTAAATATTTAATCATATATTTATTGTAGATATATTATGCAGAAATGTTTTCTCTAAGTTTATCCATATCAGAACTTGCATTTAACTTATTAGCACTATTTTGGAAGTATGATTTGTAAATTAGTATTGCAGCTATTGCAATTACAATAACACCTCCAAATAATAAGATATATTCTGCAGCTCCTTGACCAGCATACTCTTTATTTAATTTTTCAATTGTATATTTTAGTTTATTCATATATAATCACCTAAAATATTTTATTAATAAAAAGGTAATTATAATTTAATTATTTTTAAATTAAATCTTTGTTTAAGGTTTAACTTTTATTTAATTCAATTATTTTTTGAATTTTAAAAAAATTTTTAGATTTTAATTTTTTTTATGAATTTATATTTTTTTAATTCTTATAGTAT
>NZ_MRCT01000012.1 GCF_002208625.1 Methanobrevibacter sp. 87.7 | reverse complement strand
ATTAAAAATAAGATTAAATAAATAAATAATTTTAAACAATTAAAAAAAGAAACTAAACTAAAAAATTTACTAAACTAAAAAAAATAAGGAAATTAATCATAAAAAAATAAGGAAATTAAATAAAAGTAATAAAAATAATTAAAAATCATATAAAACAAGAAAATATTAAAAATAAAAACTATTAAAACATGATAAAATATTTTAAAGAATAAACTTAAGTTTAAATCTTTAAAAAAAGATTAAAAATAAACTTAAGTACTAACCTTCAAAATGTACATGATCATGATCATGTTCATGTTTATGACTAAAATTCTTACTATTAGCAGTACTAGTAAGTTTAACGTGTTCTACACCTTTAAGTTTCATCATTTTTTCAGTGATTTCACGTATAAGATTTACATCACCATTAACAATGATAACTTCCATACAATATTTTTCAGTCATGTGTACATGCATACTAGCAGTAATAGTTTCTCTGTAAGCATGTTGAATATCTGCTAAATCTTCCATGACTCCAGTATAATGATGATCATAGATTATAGTAATTACACCAATCCTCTCTCCTTCCATTTCATTCATCCATTGATAACGGAGAATATAATCTTGGAGAGCATCTCTAATACCTTTAGAACGAGATTGGTATCCCCTACTTTTTAGAACATCATCAAAATCTTCTAATAATTTTTTAGGTAAAGACATACTAATTCTCATCATCCACAGAACTCCTAAATTTTTTTAAATAAGATTGTTTATACAAAAATATAAACAACTTTATATGTTTTAATTTTAAAATTTGTATTATATAAATTTTATGAAAATTAGCAAAATCAAAAATAAATATTAAAACTTATTTTTAACTTAGAATAGCTAAAAAATAATTATAATAAAATTACATAAATGATAATTAGAATTAAATTATAATATAAGATAATTAATTTTATTATATGTATAAATTAAATTAAATTAAAATAAAAAAGTAATAATATGACAACTATTAATATTAACTCAATTAATATGAACTATAAAATCTCAGGAAATGGATTTCCTGTCGTTTTAATACATGGCCTTTCAGATGATTTAAATTATTGGAGATATTTAACTAAATATTTAGAAAAATATTATAAAGTAATAAGTATGGATTTACGAGGACATGGAAAAACTGATGAAGGAAATGAAAAATATACTATAAATTTAATAAAAGACGATGTTATAAAACTTCTTGAGAAATTAAATATTAATAAATTCCATTTAATAGGTTTTTCACTTGGAGGACAAATATCTCTTAAAATTGCTGTTGAAAATCCAGAACTTATATCAAAATTAATACTTATATCTACTTTACCAAGATCAGATGAATACACAAAGAAAAACTTTAAAATAATGCTTGATTCACTAAATGAAAGTTTTGAATCATTCTATGATACTATGATAAAGTATGTATTACCTGAAGATATAATTAGAGAAAATAAAAATAAATTAGATAACACTAAAATAAATCAAACAAAAACTAAAAATCAAAGAGCAATACTAAAAACCTTAAAAACATGTAATAATTTTGATATTTATAATAAATTACCTGAAATTAAAAATAAAACTTTAATAATTTATGGTGAAGATGAAGAAATTATCTCATATAATAATATTAAAGAACTAGAAAAAATACCAAATTCAAAAATAGTTTCATTTCCTAATACTAAACACAATATATTAATTAAAAGAAACTTCAATGAAGCTAAAAACTTAATAATAAATTTCTTAAATGAAGATTAAAATTAAAATCCTAAAAATGATAATATAAAAACAATAATTATAGTAAAAAACTAAAAACAAAACACACAAGTAAAAAAAACTAAAAAAACATGCATCTATAAAAACAAAATATAAAAAAACTAAAAACAAACAAACAGAAAATAAAAAAAAACAAATAGAAAAATAAAAATAATATAAAAAAAGTGTTATAAAACTAAATAAAGAAATTATTCAGTTAATAAAAGTCTATAATATTGTTCTCCATACTTAAGAATAGGCTTAATAATACCTTTATTTGTTAAAGAAATAATTACATGATACATTCTAAAATCAGATAAACCTAAATCACCATATAAAAGATTTCCTTCTAATTCATATTTAGGAACAATACCATCAACTACAATATTCTTAATAAGTTCAATAGAATCTTGTTCAATTTGATTTAATTCTGCATCAATAACATCTTGTTTTGAATCTACAGTATTTATTTTTTCATCAGTATCAATTAATTTAACACGATTATCCTCAAAATCTATAAGTTTCTTATTTTTAAGACTATTTAAAATTTCATATAATTGATATTCATGTATTTTAAGCTCAATTTTAAGTAAATTTTGAGGAATACCTTCACTATATGATTCATTAAGTTTTTTAACTAAATCTAAAACTTTTCTTTCATTTTTAGTAATTGTAATCATAATAAATAATCCTTAATTTATAAATTAAATAGTAATTATAATAAATTATGATTTTTATTAAATTTAAATATTTATAAAAATTTTAATAATAAAATTAAGTAAATTAAAAGTTTAAACAAAAATATATTATTTTAAAAGACTAAAAATTAAGATTAATTAAATAATAATTTTTAAATGGGAAAAATATGACAATATTTAATGAATTAAGAGAACTTGGAAATAATGAAACTATAAGTAAAAATGATATATTAACCATTATCAAACATTATGCAAGAAAAATGAGATTATATGATGAAATTATTGCCTCAGGATATCTTAAAAAAGAAGGAGAATATATTCAAAAATCATATAGAGAAGAATACCTTAAAGTTACAATAAAATATTTTTTAGGAAGACTTGAAAAAATTAAAAATGATGATAATGATTATCCTAAAAATATTAAAAAAGAAAACTTTTTAAATTCATTAAATATATTAGAAAATCAATATAATGAACAAATGAAAGAAATAGATTCACAAAGTAATAAAACACCATTAATGTATACTATAATATCTATATATACAACATTTATTTTAGAAGAATCTATTCATCCAATTAATACTCCATTCCCTGCAAATCAAAAAATTATATTTAAAAACGGTATTTATTATTGTCCTGTAAAACACAATAATATTAAAAATCCAACTGCATTATGTAAACTTTGTATTGCTCATGAAATTGAAGAGTTAGATAATAAATAATTACTTAAAATAAACTAAATTAAAAATAATACTTAAATAAAAATTTAAATAGCTAAAAACTAAATAAAATAAAATAAATAGCTAAAAAGACACAAAATTTAATAAAAAATAAAAAAACCGACAAAATATAAATAAAAACTATATAAAAACAAAGAAAAAAACAACTAAAAACTAAATAAAAACTAAATAAAAAATTTAAGAAAATAAAAATTAATTAGTTATAAACTAATTAATATTTAATTTAATGTAACCATTCTTTACCAGCCATTGGAACTCCACTTAATGCAGAAGCTTCAAGGGTTAATGCTCTTAAATTTTCTTTTTCTAATTTTGAAAGATGTGTGTTTCCTGCTTGTTGTACTAACATACAAGCTTCATCAGTCATAGCTTTAATATAATTAGCTACTTGTTTTCCTGCTTGTTTAACATTTAATCTATGTCTTAATTCAAGATCTTGAGTTGCAATACCTTTTTTACAAGTACTTGTATGACATTGTTGACATACTCTACAACCAATTGAAATAAGAGCTGCAGTAGCAATATATACAGCATCTGCACCTAAAGCCATAGCTTTAGCAACATCTGCACCAGACCTAATACCTCCAGCAATAACAAGATCAACATCTTCTCTAAGATTAATTTCTCTTAAAGCTTGATCTGCTTCTACAACAGAAGCAAGTGTTGGAATACCAGAATGTTCCATAATAACATCAGGACCAGCACCAGTACCACCTTGCATACCATCTACTACAACTACATCTGCACCAGCTTTTGCTGCAATTTTTACATCACTAGCAACTTTACCTGAAGCAAATTTAACCATAATAGGTACTTTCCAGTCTGTAATTTCTCTTAATTGTGAAATTTTCATTGCAAGATCCTCAGGACCTACAATATCCATATGTCTTGCAGGAGATAATGCATCAGACCCTTCTGGTATCATCCTAATTTTAGCTACATCTGCTGTAACTTTTTCTCCTAAAAGGTGTCCACCCATACCCGATTTTGCTCCTTGACCAATTTTAATTTCAATTGCATCACCTTTATTTAAGGTTTCTGCAGATATTCCAAATCTTCCAGATGCATATTGAGCAATAAGTTTATCTGCAAGATCTCTTTCTTCATGAAGCATTCCACCTTCACCAGTATTAGTTGCAGTACCTGCAAGTGATGAACCTATAGCTAATGCCATTTTAGCTTCTTTACTTAATGCACCAAAAGACATTGCTCCAATCATAATAGGAGTATCAATTTTTAATGGGTTTTCAGCAAATCTACTACCAAGAACAACATCAGTTCCACAAGGTTCACGATATTTATCTAAAGGTGGTCTTGATACTTGTGCAGGAGTAATTACTAAATCATCAAATGTTGGTATTTTCCTTAATGCACCAGTACTTCTAATTTGATATTTTCCAGAGTCAGATTTTCTAACAATTTCCATCATATCTGGATATTTCCAAGATTCCCTATAATCTTCTGGAATAGCTTCAACTTCAATAGCCTTATTTGGACACATTTCCATACAAATTCTACAACCAACACATCTTTCAGGATATACTGCATAAGGTTCACCATCAACTACTTCATAAACATTATGAGGACAGTTATTTACACAGGAGAAACATTTATGACATATTTTTTCGTCCCTGTCATCACACATATACCAACAGCATCCTGGCCTATTAAAACTTCTTTTACAAAGTACTGGACTTCTTTTTACTTTATATGGCATTTTATTTTCCTCCCTTTCTATTTACCATAAATTGGTCTTGCACTTTCTGGTATAATTTTTGTAAATTTGTCATAATCTTCATCATCTAATTCAAAGTCATAATGTTCAAGAATTTCTTTTAATTCTTTTTTATCATCATCAGTAATATCAATAATTATAGCATTTTTACCTAAACTTTGAACATCACCTAAAACAAAGATTTCACCACGAATAATAGATTCTGCTGCATCAGCACCTAAATTACCAAGGATAATCATACGACCACCCATCATAAAGATACCTGTCATGAATCCAGAGTCACCACCAATAATTACAGTTCCTCCTTTCATGATTTCTCCAGTTCTTGAACCTACACCTTTTCTTACTACAACAGTTCCACCATAGATTCCTTGTCCTGCACCATCACCTGCAGAACCATTTACTACGATTTCACCACTAGTCATATTATCTCCTACAAACCATCCTGCATTACCATTAATAGTAATATTACCTTTATCTAACATGGTTCCAGCAAAATAACCTGCAGAACCTTCAATAACAATACTAGTATCATCAACGAGTCCTGCAACAAGATAATGTTCTGCTCCAGGATTTTTAATAATAATTTTATCAAATTTTTTTGCATATTCTTTAATTTTTGAATTTAATTCACGAGGAGTAAGTGAGGATGCATCAATTTCAATTTCATTAGCCATTAAATCACCTTTATACTATTTTAACCTTTTATTTTAATTAATAACTATTTTATTAATTAGATCTCAAATACTCTAACCTCACCAGGATAAATTTGTTCAACTTCACTAGTATCAATTACTTGTCCAAGTGAAACTTCTTCTGAAGCTATTGCAAAGATCTCATCATTTTCTGCCATTACACCAGGTCTTAAACCTAATTTATCTTTAGCAATACCAATACCATTAGGAGTTGCAACAATATAAGAGAATGGACCATCCATATTTTCTACAGATTGTTCTAAAGCTTCTTCTAAGGAGTAACCAGTAGAAATTTTATCTGCAATATAATGAACTAAACATTCAGTATCATTGTTTGTTTCAAATATATGGCCTTTTCTTTCTAAAGCATCTCTAACTTTCCAATAATTAGTAATTTGTCCATTATGTACTAAAGAAACATCTCTTAAAATATATGTTTGAAATGGATGAGCATGATATAAATCTACTCCACTTTCTGTAGAAAATCTTGTATGTCCAATTCCATGAGTTCCTTTAATAGAACGAGTATCATAATTATCTGCAATATCAAGAACAGAACCTACATCTTTAATCATTTGGAAACCATGTTCTCCATTAATAACTACAACTTTATCATCAATTGAATCAACATCTTGAATAAGAGGTTTTAACATGTTAAATTCATCTAATTGAATTTTACATTGATATAAACATGAATTTTCAGTAGTAAACATTAATTTATCAGATTCAATTGGTGAAACCATGTTGATTTCATCTTTAACTGTTCTTAATAATTTTTTACTATTATTTTCAAGTTGAATATTTAAAATATATTCATCATCTTTAAGACCTAAACCACCATATAATGCAAAACCTGCTGAATCAGGCCCTCTATGTTGAAGTGCATTTAACATGTTAGTCATGTCATTACCAATATTATGTAATTTTCCATCTTTATATACAATTCCTGCTATTCCACACACTGTAAAACCTCCTTTAAAAAGTATTCATGAATTCTAGTATCGTCAGTTAACTCTGGATGAAAACTGCAAGCAATATTATGTCCTTGTTTAATAGCTATAACTTGATCATCGAGAGTTGCTAAAACTTTAATATCCTCTTTTGTTTTATCATAACTTGAAATTGCTGGAGCCCTAATGAAAACTCCATTAAAGTCTTCTCCAAGAAACTTAATATTTGATTCAAATGAATTTTTTTGAGATCCGAAAGCATTTCTTTTTACAACAATATCCATTAAACCAAGTAATGGTTGATCAAAATCAATTTTTTTAGCAAGTAAAACCATACCAGCACATGTACCGAAAACAGGTATATTATTTTCTTTAATTACTTTATCAATACCTCTTTCAAAAATGATTTTACCAATAACTGTACTTTCTCCTCCAGAAATAATAACACCATCACAAGATGCTACATCATCAGCATAACGTACATTCTCACATTCTGCATCTATAGCTAAATTTTTTATTGCTTTTTTTGTAATATCGTAATGTTCACTAACTGCACCTTGTAAGTTTAAAATTCCTATTTTCATTCTATATCTCCTTAAATTTTAATAAATAATTATGATAAATATTTGCTTTAATATATAATGTATTAATATTTGTTCTTAATAATTAATATATTTTATTTTAATACATTAAAAATTAAGATTAAAACAATTAAGCAATACTTATAATTTTAAAATAAAATTAAAAATATAAGTTTAATTTTTACTTATAATAAAATCATTTAAAAAAAATTTAGAATGATATAAATTTTTACTTATTTCAATTAGAAAAAGTAACCATAATAATATTTACTTTTATTATATATAAAATAGTCGGAAAACTACTTCCTATTGAATATAAATTTTATATATTCTTTCAGATTATAGTTGAAAATAAAATAAAAATTATAATTAAAATAAAAAAATACATTAAAAATTATATAATATTCAAAAATATTAAAAAAATATTTTTAAAAATATAATAAAAAATAGAAAATAATAATCAAAATTTTAAAAATAAGTTAATAAAATAATTTAAAGTATATTAAAAAACATCAATAATAAAATAAAAACAAGAATAATATACAATAAATATCAATAAAAAAACAAGAAAATAAATTACACACAGTAAAAAAACAGAATTAAACAAAATAAGTTAATAAAGATAAAGGAAAACTAAATTAAATTTAGTTTCCTCTTTCAATATTTGCTATTGCGTTTTTTGCACCTGCTTTAACAAAACCACTTTCATCTTCTAATAAAGCATTTAATGCTTCAAGTGCTTCAGGTTTTTTCATACTTCCTAAAGCCCAAGCAGCTGCACCTCTAACTCTCCAATTTTCATGATCTAAAATTTCAATTAAAGAATCAAATGCAGGTTCACCAATATGAACTAAAGCAGTAGATGCTTCTCTTCTTACAAATTTATTTTTATCTTCCAAAGTATTGATTAATGGTTTTATAGCTTTTTCATTACCAATATAACCTAAAGCTTGAGCAGAGTATCTTCTAATATTTTTATTCCTATTATTTAATGCTTCAATTAATGCATCTAATGATTCTTCTCCTCTAATTTCAAGTTCTCCAAGAGTTGCTTCTCTTTCTAAATCATCTTCAGTTTTTAATGCATTGATTAAGTCTTCAATTGTTTCTACCATTATAACCACCTTTTAATTATAATATTGTTTTTAACAATTTATATAATCTACATATTTCTATATTTTAATTAATATAATATTGTTATATATAATATAAAAATGTTTCGACTATGTACGAACAATATTTATAAGTCTAAATTTAATAATAAAAAACAATTAGATTAAAAAAATCAATAATCTATAAAAAAAATAAAAAAAAACAATTAAAAAAGCAATAAATTAAAAAATAAAGATTAAACTTAGTACATATTTAAAAATAGAATATAAAATAAAAAAATAGTAATTAAAAATAAAAAAATATAAAAAATAAAATTAAATAGGTTTATATCCACTATCATTAATAATATCATTTAATTGTTCTGGAATAGTACGATTTGTAGGATTAGATTTATAATAACCACTATTAACACATAAATCTAAAATATACATCTTATTACCATTTTGACAAAACGTTATATATTCAATAATATCATCAAGATAAGATTTATTAACCATATAAGTATTATTTACCTTATTAACAGAATATGAATAATAATCAGCAGTTACATTGTTTGAAAATTCTTCTTTTTGACTTTCATTAATTCTTTGAATTAATAAATGATAACAATTAGATGAATTAGCAGATTGATTGTCAGTTGTTAGAATAGCATAATTTGATGAATTATTAACAACTTTATAGGTAGATGGTACTGTAAAATTTGAATTATCTACTGTAACTGTATACTTAAGACTATCATCTTCCTGTAATCCTGTAATAATTAAATATATAGATAAAACTATAGTACAAAATACAATAATAAATATTATCTTTCTATAATCCATTTTAACAATATTCCTCTTAAAACTCAATAAATACTGATTATATAATTCATAACCACAAAATTATATAATCATTAAATTTCTTTGTAATTAATAACATATAGTATTTATTATTCTTATAAATATTTATAAACAATTATTAAATTAATAAGAAAAAACTATAAAAAAATAAGTATTTAAGAAAATTTAAGGAAATTAAAGCATATTTAAAAAAAAAAATAAAAATAGAATTATTAATTTAGAAACCTTTAAAAAAATAATGATTAATAAATATCTAATTATAAATATTATATTATTAAATTAAATTATTATTACAAATTAAATCAAGAATATAGTGAAAAAATATGATTAATATAACTACAATTCCTGGAGATGGAATAGGTAAAGAAGTAATGAATGCAAGTTTATATGTACTTGATTACTTTGAATTAAACTTTAATTATACAGAAATGCCTGCTGGAAGAGAATGTTTTGAAAAAAATGGTTCAACAATTCCAGAAGACACTATAAAACAAGCAAAAAAATCAGATGCAACATTATTTGGTGCAATTACATCAACTCCTGGACAAAAAAGTCCAATTGTAACATTAAGAAAAGAATTAAATGTATATGGTAATTTAAGACCAATCAAATCATTTAAAGGAGTAAAATGTCTTTATGATGATGTTGACTTTTTAATAGTACGTGAAAATACAGAAGGATTATATTCACAAGATGAAAAAGTTATTGAAGAAGATGAAAAAGTAATTGCAAATAAAATAATTACAAAAAAAGCATCTAAAAGAATATGTGAACTTGCATTTAAACAAGCAGTAAAAGAAAATAGAAAAAGTGTTGTAGCTTCTCATAAAGCAAATGTTCTTAAAAAAACTGATGGATTATTTAGAGATACTTTTTATGAAGTAGCTAAAGAATATCCAAATATAAAAACTAATGATTATTATGTAGATGCAACCTCAATGTTTATTGTTCAAAATCCACAAATGTTTGATGTTATTGTTGCAGGAAATCTCTATGGAGATATATTATCTGATGAAGCTGCTGGACTTGTAGGTGGACTTGGACTTGCACCAAGTGGAAACATTGGTGATGATAATGGATTATTTGAACCAGTACATGGTTCAGCACCAGATATTGCAGGAAAAAATATATCTAATCCAATAGCAATGTTACTTTCTACAAGTATGATGTTAAAATATCTTAAATATGATTATGAAGGTAATCTCCTTGAAAAAGCATGCAAAGAAGTTTTAAGAAAAGGAAATATTAAAACTCCAGATTTAGGTGGAAACAATAAAACCTATGAAATGGCTGATGCAGTTGTATGCAATCTAAAAGAATTAGAAGGACAATAAAAATATTTATTTTAAAATAAAATCAAATTAATAATGTTTATATAAAACTAATTAAAATCAAAAACTCAAAAATATATTAAACTAAAAAAAACTCAAAAATTTACAATAAACTAAATTAAAAAATAAAAAAATATCTCAAACTAAAATAAAACTAAAAAAAGTCAAATAAAAATTAATCAAACTAAATTATTATCATTTAATTAAAAAAAATCCATAGAAGGAGGGGTTTAAATACTTAATATAACTACATTTTTAGATGCAAATAGTAAACGTCTATCAAAAGATGTTTTTTACTGTCCTGAACGTAATACCAAATACTCTTCAGGAGAAATATTATCAATTATTTCAGAAATTGGAAGAATATTAAAATCCAAAGGTATTAACAAAGGAGATAGGATTTTAATATATTTAAAAAACTGTCCAGAATATTTATTTACAATATTAGCAGGTTGGAGAATAGGTGCAGTTGTAATACCAACTAATAGGATTTTTACTAAATATGAATTAAAATATATGGTTGATAATGCTGATGCAAAACTCATAGTTACAGATGATGATGCAAAAGAAGAAATTGACCATTTAAAAATCAAATCATACATACCAAAACCAGAAGAAATTGAATCATACCGTGAAAAAGAAGTTTTACCTGCTGAAACAACAGATTGGGATGATTTATGTCAACTTCAATATACTTCAGGTACAACTGGTAAACCTAAAGGATCTATGCTTACTCATGGTAATTGGTTTAGTGCAATACATAATGAAACAGATGTACTTTCATTAAAACAAAATGATGTTGCATTAATTATATATCCTATGGCACATGTAGGACTTTCCTGGGCTATTTCTGCTCTTAGTTGTGGAGCATTATACATAATGATGGAACAATATAATATTGATGATTATAGAAGATTATGTGATGAAGAAAGAGTAACCGTACTTGCAGGAATGCCTCCAGTAATACATACATTAACAACTCACCCCGAATATGCTAAACAATTTAATTCAGTACGTGAAATAATATCTGGTGGAGGACCATTACATAAAAAAATATGGAAACAATTCCAACATATCTATGGAATACCAGTTATAAATGCATATGGATTAAGTGAAACAATTGTAATTGGAACAGGTACAGTAATTAGACCAGAAGATTATTATAGTGCAGATAGATTTGAAAGTGTAGGACACCCTGTTTGTTTCTCAGAAGTAAAAATTGTAGATCCTGATGATCCAAATAAAGAAATGGAAAAATATGAACAAGGAGAAATTGCATTACGTGGACCTGCAGTAGCAACTGGATATTGGAAAATGCCAGAAGCTACCAAAAAAGCATTTCTTGATGATGGATGGTTCTTAACTGGAGATATAGGTTACGTAGACCAAGACAATAGACTTTTCATTACAGACCGTAAAAAAGATATGATTGTAATGAGTGGATGGAAAATATACCCTACTGAAGTAGAAGAAGTATTAATTAAACATCCTTCAGTTGAAGATATTGCTGTTTTCTCAATAGATGATTGTCATAGAGGAGAACTTCCTGTTGCAGCTGTAATATGGAAAAAAGATATATACAGTGATGATAAAGAGGAAGAATTAAAAGTAGAACTTGATAAATATGCACGTGAAGAACTTGCAAGATATAAAGTTCCACGTAAATACTTTACAACAAGTACTCTTCCAAGAGTAAATGGTTGGAAATTACTTAGAAGAGAATTAAAAGAAGAATATAATATTTATGCAGACACTAACTAAATTATATTCTTTTTAAATACTTTTTAATATATTAAAAGTTAAAATTAATTTTAAAATTTAATATTTTTGTTATAATAACTATTTTTATAAAACAAAAACTATTATCAGGAAAAACTAATAAAAAAACTATTTTTACATAAAAAACACAAAAAAGCACTAATAAAAAACCATAAAAAACTATTTTTTACTAAAAAATCAAATTCCTAAAAATAATAATAATTACATCTTAAAATATTATATAAATCCGGAAAACCAATTCCTATAAAAACAATGAAAACTAGAAATTACAAGTTTCATATAAATTAGAATAATTAAGATTTTATTAATTAAAATAAGCTATTTATTAAACAAAAGTTAATAAAGAAGAGTTTATAGGAAAAAAATCATTTAAAAATATTTATATAGAAAATATACATTAATCTATAATTAATAATAAAGCTTTGTTGAAATCCTATCTAAAATTTTAATTTATAATAATTTAAAAATTATCGTTTTTCTATAAAGCAAGATAATATATTTTCCAATGAAAATAAGAAAAAATATATTATAAATATTAAGGGAAGTTTTATTATGAGTGCTTTTGATAGAATAAAATCAGGTATACCTGAATTAGATGAAACATTAGATAATATACGTTTAGGCGATAATGTAGTATGGCAAGTTTCTAATTTAGATGAATTCAAGTACTTTTCAGAACCATTTATTAAACAATCATTAGAAGATAATAAAAATTTAATTTATATTAATTTTGGACAACATGAACCACTTATTAATTTAAGTGATGAAGAATTAAAAGAATTAGATGAAGAAAATAAAGATGAAAACAATGAATTTTCAATGATTAAACATAATGGTATTAAAGTATATAGAGTAAATCCAAATGACCTTTTTGAATCATTTACTTTAGAAGTACATAATATTATCACAAAAGAAGGACGAGATGCATTTTACGTATTTGACTGTTTATCTGATCTTCAATCTGCATGGTCTACAGATTTAATGATGGGAAACTTCTTTAAAGTAACATGTCCATACTTATTTTCATTAGACACAGTTGCATATTTCCCAATTATTCGTGGAAAACATTCTTTTGAAGCAATTGCTAAAATTCGTGAAACTACACAACTATTTTTAGATATTTATTCTGATGAAAATAATAATAATCTATATATCCATCCATTGAAAGTATGGAATAGATATTCACAGAAAATGTTTTTAGGACATAAATATGAACCAAAAAATAAAAGTTTAAAAGCATTAACTGATGGAATGGAAGTAAGTACTTTTTATACAATTGTTAATAAAGCATCTGCATATCATAACAAACAAAATACAGATAGTTGGGAACGTTTTTTCCAATTAGCATTATTACAATATGAAAATGGTGAAGATATACATGACAAATGTGACCAAATGTGTAATATGCTTATGACTAAAGAAGAGGATATGGGTGAAAAAGTTAAAAAATATTTTAATGCACCTGATTACTTTACAATATACGACCGTCTTATAGGTAGTGGTATGATTGGAGGTAAAAGCTGTGGTATGTTACTTGCTCGTAAAATAATTGAAAAAGATAGACCAGATATTTACAAACAATTTGAACCTGATGATTCCTTTTTTATAGGATCAGATATGTTTTACACATATATTGTTTCTAATGATTTATGGGATATTCGTGTTGAACAAAGAACAAAAGAAGGATATTATACTGCAGGTAAAAAATTAGAGAAAGGATTAAGAAACGGAAAATTCCCAGAAGAAATTAGAGAAGAATTTAAAAGAATACTTGAATATTTTGGACAAAGCCCAATTATAGTAAGATCAAGTAGTCTTTTAGAAGATGGATTTGGTAATGCATTTGCAGGAAAATATGAATCTATATTCTGTGTAAATAGAGGTAGTTTAGAAGAACGTTTAGAAGCATTTGAAGATGCTGTTAAAAGAGTTTATGCAAGTACAATGAATATATCTGCATTAGATTATAGACGTATTAATGGTCTAGATAATAAAGATGAACAAATGGCATTGCTTGTTCAGAGAGTTTCCGGTTCATACTATGGTGATTACTTCTTCCCAACTGCAGCAGGTGTAGGATTCTCATATAGTCTTTACACACCACTTCCAGATATGAACCATAATACTGGAATGTTAAGACTTGTAATGGGTCTTGGTACTAAAGCAGTAGATAGAACATTAAGAGATTATCCTAGAATCGTTAATTTAGATAAACCAAAAGCAGTTATTGAACCAGATGTTATTGAAAGACATAAACATTCACAGCATTATCTTGATTTACTTGACTTAAAAAATGTTAAAATTGAAGAAATGCCAGTTTTAAATGGTTTAAAAATCATTCCAAAATATGCTCAAAGAGTTTTAATAGAACATGATAATGATGCTGAACGTAGATTCAAAGAAAGAGGTCAAGATAGAGAAGTAGTATTTGTAAACTGTAAAGGTTTAACATATAATGATAAATTAACAAATACAATGAAAGAATTACTTAAAACTTTAGATTCTGCATATAACTATCATGTAGATATTGAATATACTGTTAATGTAGGTGAAAACAACTCTTATGTAATTAACCTATTACAATGTAGACCACTACAAGTATCAACATCAGATGAAACTGTTGAAATTCCAGAAGGAAAAGATGAAGTATACTTCCATATTATTAATGCATCAATGGGTAGATCAAGAAAAGAAGTAATAGATACATTAGTTTATGTAGATCCAAAATTATATTACGAATACCCATATGCTAAGAAAAGTTCAATTGCACCAATTATTGGAAAAATCAATACATACTGTAAAAACAATAATAAAAATGCAATGTTAATAGTTCCTGGAAGACTTGGTACCTCATCACCAGAACTTGGAATTCCAGTTACCTTTGCAGATATAAGTCATTTCTCAGCAATACTTGAAGAATCATATAGTGAAGTTGGATATATTCCAGAATTATCATATGGTAGTCATATGTTCCAAGACCTTGTAGAATCTGATATATACTATGGATCATTATTTGAAGATGAAACAAGACTTGAATATAATAAAGATTTATTTAAAGGATATGACAATAAATTAGAAAAAATAGATTCAAAACTTGATAAAGAAATATATGATATGGTTCAAGTAATTGAATTCTATCAAGGAAAAGAACTTGAATTTTATCATGATATGGAAAATGATGAAAGTATCTGTCTTTTAGATGAAGATACACGTAATACTGAAGTAATTGATAGTTAAATTACTTCAACTTTTCTTTTTTTACTTATAATTAAAATAATACACATAAAACCTTTAAAAACTTCTATTTAACTAAAAAATAAAAAATAACTAAAAAACACTTCAAATCTTCACTTAAAAATAATAAAAAATAGCTAAAAAACACTTATTTAAAATTATAAAAATGCTTTAAATCTGTTAGATAAAATAAATAATCTATAAAAAAAGTAATAAAAGATTTATAAATAAAAGTCTATTTATAAATCATAGTTCCAATGCCACCATCAGTAAATATTTCAAGAAGTATAGAATGAGGTATTCTACCATCAAGAATATGAGCAGATTTAACTCCATTATTAACTGCATTTACACATGTTTCAATTTTTGGAATCATACCTCCAGAAATAATACCTTGATCAATTAAATCAGGAACTTCATCTACATGAATTCTGTGAATTAAACTACTTTCATCATCAGGATCACGTAAAACACCAGGAACATCTGTTAAAATAATAAGTTTTTCAGCTACAACACTTTGAGCTATTTCTCCTGCTGCAGTATCTGCATTAAGATTTAATGTAGAACCATTATCAGAAATTCCAATAGGTGCAATTACAGGAATATAACCATTATCTGTAAACATATCTAAAAGACTATGATTTACACAAGTAACTTCACCAACTAAACCTAAATCAATTTTTTCAGTTTCACCAGTATTTACATCAGTGAAATATTGAACAGATCTTTTTTTAGCATGAATAAGTTCTGAATCTTTTCCAGAAATACCTATACCTTTTCCACCATGAAGATTAATTTGAGAAACAATATTAGTACTAATTTTACCAACAAGAACCATTTTAATAATTTCCATTGTTTCTTCATCAGTTACACGAAGACCTTTAATAAATTTAGGTTTTTTACCTAATCTATCCATAGATCTAGAGATTTCAGGTCCTCCACCATGAACAACAATAGGATCCATACCTACATATTTTAATAAAACTGTATCTCTTGCTGTAGAAGCCATGGATTCATCATCAATCATTGCATGGCCACCATACTTAATTAAAATTTTTTTATTGTGGAATTTTTTAATATAAGGTAATGCTTCCACTAAAATATCAACATTTTCCATAATATCACAAAGAAATAAAAAATAATAAAAATAATAAGGAATTCATAAAGAATTCTATAATAATAAATTCATATATTTATAATTTTAAAGTTCACTATATAAAAAGCTATTTAAAAATTAGAGAAAATTAAAGAAAAATAATAAAAAATAAAAAAATTAATATCATTTATCCCAAAACATGATAGTTTTACCAAAACGTAAATTACTATCCTTATTAAATGCATTATCAACATCATTTAAAGAGTTAACAATAATTACATCACCAACAAGGTTTTCAAGATAAGTTAATAATTTAGGATACTTTTTATATAATTTAAATACATCTAAAAAGTCTTCACGACCACTTCTACTAACACCAAATACATGTAAACCTTTTGATAGAACATCCCTTGTATTAATTGGTACCTTATATTCACTAACTCCTAAAAGACAAATAGTACCTTCAGGTTTTATTAAATCAATTATTTGATTAATAGCATCCTGTGAACCTAATCCTCCAACACATTCAATAGCATGATTAATTCTTAAATCAGATGGAACATCATCAACTAAATAAACACCATCAACAAAAGAAAATAGATTTAATTTATCTTGATGAACACCAAAAATATAAATCTTTGATTTAGGCATTAAAAATTTTAAAATTAAAGCAGTGATATATCCAAGATTACCATCACCCCATATACCAATAGTATCTCTTCTTGAATTTGCAATCTCATTAAATCTTTTAATTGCATGAACACTTACTGAAACAAATTCTGTAAAAGAAGCAACTTTAGGATTAATAAACTCTGGAATTTTAATAAGACGATTACTATCAATTATAACATAATCTTCCATAAATCCATCTAAATCACTAGAACGGAATTTTGATGACTCTAAATAATTTTCAGAAACTAAATCATCAATTTCATAAGGAGTATTTGGTATCATTACAACCATATCACCAGGTTTAAAAGTGTTTGTAAAATCTTTCACAACTTCCCCTATTGCCTCATGAATAAGAGCCATAGGTAATTTTTTAGATAAAGTTTGTGCAGAACGTTTTCCCTGATAATATCTTTGATCAGCATGACAAATTGATAGATACTTAGGTCTAACAATAACTTTATCTTGTGTATCTACATCTACATATACTTCCTCAAATAATCTAGAAGATACTAATCTACACACTGTATTAATCATATAAACACCTTTAAACAATATACTATAATTTTAAACTTAATAAAACATTAAACATTAAAATATTTAAAATATAAGATTTTAAACACTATTAAAGACATTACTATAAAAATATAAGTTCTAAATACCATTAAAAACATTTTAAATAGCTATAAAAATACAAATAGGATTTATAATCATTAAACAAACAACTATAAAACATCCAAAATAGCATTTGCAACTCTTAAATCATAAGCATAAGTAATTTTAATATTTGTTAAATCTCCTTTTACTAAAGATATTTTCTCATTTTTAAGTAAAAATATTTTACAAGCATCAGTTAAAATTTCTTTTTCAGAATCTGTTAACTTATTATACAATTCTTTAAGTTTTAAAATTTTAAAAGACTGTGGAGTTTGACCTTGATATATCATATCCCTTCTTGGAATATTTGAGACAAATTTAGCATCTTTACTTTCAACAATAGTATCTGTTGCAGGAATTACAGTATCACATGCACCATACTCTTCAGCAGCCTTAATATTTTCTTCAATAATTCTATATGTTACAAATGGTCTTACAGAATCATGTGTTAAAATAATATCATCATCAGATAAATCATAATTATCTTCAATATAACTTATAGCAGCCATAATAGTATCATTTCTTAAAGTTCCACCTTCTATAACAACAACATTATCTGCATCAGGAATATATTTTTTAATAAGATTATTAGTATGATTAATCCATTCTTTAGGAGTCAAAACAATAACCTTTTCAAAAGCCTCATTAATATAAAATTTTTCAATAGTATGGATTATAATAGGTTTAGAACCTAATTGTAAAAATTGTTTAGGTTTTTCAGTATTACCCATTCTTGTACCATTTCCACCTGCTAAAATAGCTGCAAATATCAAGCTTAAAATCTCCTTTAAAATTACAATTATTATAAAATTTATTTAATTTAATATATATTATTTATTAAAATAATAAAAAAAGCTAAAAAAATATAAAGATTTAATTTTAAATGAAATAAAAATAAGTTTTTAATAAAAATTATAAAATATATTTAACTTTATCTTTATCAAGCTTATTAAGATCATGTGGATTTTTATTTTCAGAAGGAATACCTAAAGAAAGAATACCTACAATTCTATATTTATCCTCAATTGAAAGAAGATTACGTACAAATTCCTCACTATCTACATCATCTTTAGAAAATCTTAAATGCATTTGAGTCCAACAAGTTCCAATACCAAGATTAACAGCCATTAAATCCATATAAGTAAGTGCAATTGAAGCATCTTCAACCCATGTATCTGCTTTATTACTATCTGCAAAAACTGCAATTGCAGTATTAGCATTAGCTAACATTTTTGAACCTGCAGCTTTAGCATGAGATAATTTCTCAAGCATATCCTTATTTTTTATAACAATAAATTCACAAGGTTTTCTATTTCTACTTGATGGAGCAAGAAGACCTGCATCAATTATTTTCTCAATTTTATCATCAGAAATATCTTCATCCGTATATTTTCGTATACTTCTTCTTTTTAACATTATATCCATTAATTCCATAATTAATAATATAATTACATAATAAATAAAATTTACATAAAAAAGATTTAATTCTAAAAAAATTATAAAAAACAGAATCTAGTAAAAATAGCTAAAAAAAAAATAAAAAAAATAAATAGTAAAAAATATACCTAAAAAAAACTTAAACTAATAAAAATAGCTAAAAAACAATAAATAATAAAAATATTAAAAAATAAAAAAAGTAAATTCAATAAAAATTGAATTTAATTATGCATTTTCAGTCATTATTGGTACAACTTGTTTTTTACGTGATACAACGCCTTTAAGTAATGCAGTGTTATTTTCTAATTTAACACCATAAGCTTTTTCTACAAGACTTGCATCTTTACCAAGAACAATAACTTGAGAATTACTGTTTATAATATCAGTGATTAAAAGCATGAATAAATCTAAATTTTCATCTTCAATGATTTTTTTCATTCCTTCTTCTAATTCATCTTGCATTTCCATAACTTCACTAATATCTGCAGTGTTAACTTGGTTTACAATAGATTTAACATCTTTAAAGTCAAGTTGTTTAGCATCTAAATTTAAAATTTCTTCAATAGAGAAATCAGATAAATCAGTACCTGCTTTTAACATATCTAAACCATAAGTTTCATAATCAACACCTGCAATTTTAGCAAGTTTTTCAACTGCTTTTTTATCATCATCAGTTGTAGTTGGTGATTTAAGAAGTAAAGTATCAGATATAATAGCAGATAACATTAATGCTGCAATATTTTTACTAACTTCAATACCATATTCTTCATAAAGTTTTAATAAAATTGTTTCAGTACACCCTACAGGTTCTGCTCTATAGAATATAGGATATGAAGTGTCTAATGCAATTTTATGATGATCTACAACTTTTTTAATATTTGCATTTTCTAAATTTTCAACAGATTCACTTGGACTATTATGATCTACTAAAATAACATCAGCACCATCTTCAACTTTTTCAATAAGTTCAGGTGCATCAATATCAAAATAATTTAATACATATTCAGTTTCTTTATTTAAATTACCTAATCTGCAAGCAACAGCACCATCATTTCCTAATTCTTTTTCAAAATTAGCCATTACTAAACTTGAGGTAATTGAATCAGTATCTGGACTTTTATGTCCGAAAACATATGTTTTTCCCATATTTTCAATCTCCATATATTTTTAAAATATAAATACTTGTTGAAAATTTCTAAACAATACATCATAAGAAATTATAATTTAATATTAAATCTTTAGATAATTAAGATTTCAACAAAGCTAAAATAATTATAAAGTAATCATAAATTACTATCATTAAAATATTTCTTCATTTAATAATAAATATTTAATCTTTTATAAGCTATTTTTAAAAATAAAATTAAAAAATATTATAATTAAAACTAATAAAACTTAAGCTAAAAACCAAATTAAATATCA
>NZ_MRCT01000119.1 GCF_002208625.1 Methanobrevibacter sp. 87.7 | reverse complement strand
ACTTAAAGAAGTTAAAAATTTTATAAAAATGAATTATTAATTATAAAATTATTAAAAATACAAAAAAGATTTAAAAATTACTAAAATAATAATCAAAACTTAATAATCATAAATATTAAGAAAATAATAAAAAACACATAAAATAAAAAATAAGAAAAAACAAAAAAACTAAAAAAAAACACTAAAATAAAAAAATAAAATCAAATATAAACAAAAAAAATTACTAAAATAAAGAAAAAATTGCCTATAAAAAAATTAAAATCTATAAAAAAAAGTTTTTGTTATAAGGCAAGATAGGGATTTGAACCCCAGTATCATGGTCTGCAGCCACGCACCTAAGCCGCTCGGTCACCTTGCCGTTTTATACAACATACTAATATTGATTAAAACTAATATATAAATGTTTGTATTTTTTAAAGTATATAAATATTTTTATTTAAATAAATTTAAATCTAAAAATTTAAAAATTTAAAAAATATAAATAAAATAAAAAAAGAAATGCAATTAAAAATTAATAAATTAAATTTTAACAATCAAATGAAGAATTTAAACATGCATGACATTCATAAGGCATATTACCTTTTTCATGATGTAATTGACACATTACATCTTCTGCTTTGATTTGATGACATATATAACATGTACGTGGAATAATGTCTAATTTTGTAGCTTTTTCAGTATAAAGATCATTTGCAAAATCTTTAACTAAGCTTTTAATATTATCAGATAATTGTAATTCACTACCTCTTTTATCTGTAATATATTGACTTACAGCAGGTTGTGTAATATCCATTAATTCAGAAATTTTTTTCTGTTTCATACCTAAACTTAATAATTGTTTTGCTAACTCGGATCTTATTGCTGGAATAACATACCAAACTACCATTTCACAAGGAGGTTTCATCTTTATCGCCTTTTTATATTTTAATATTTTAAAGATTAATTAAAAATCTTTGAGTATAATAAATTGATAACCTATATTTAAAAACTTATTAAATTTATAATAAGGATATTACTTTATATAATAAATTGTATTTTTTTTAATTGATTTTATAGTTTTAAACTAATTAATAATATTAACTTATAATATATAAAACTATTGTTATATTTTTTTTAATTAAAAAAATAAAGGAATTTAAATTCCTCCACCTTCTTCAAATACAACATCTTCATTATATCTTCTATAATTATTAATATTAATACCAGAATTAGAAATATTATATAATTTTTTTAAAGTTTCTAATTCATTTTCAAGTTCATCTTGACGTTTTACTAATTCTTGTAAGCAATTTTTGACAGGATCTGGAAGTTTATTATGTTCTAAATTTAAAGGACATGATTTATCTTTAGTTTTGACAACTCTTCCAGGAATACCAACACAAGTTGAATGTGGAGGTACATCTTTTAATACAACAGAACCTGCACCTATTTTAGATGAATCACCAATTGTAATATCACCCATAACTTTTGCACCTGCACCAACTACTACTGCATCTCCAATAGTTGGATGTCTTTTTTTCTTTTCAAGAGATGTTCCACCAAGAACTGCTCCTTGATAAATTAAAACATCATTACTTACAATAGCGGTTTCACCAATAACAATGCCCATACCATGGTCTATAAAAACCCTACGACCAATTGTAGCACCAGGATGTATTTCAACACCAGTTAAAAACCTTGCAATAGTAGAATTAAATCTTGCCAAGAATTTAGCTCCTTTCTTCCAAAGCCAATGACTTATTAAATGGAACCAAACAGCATAGACTCCAGGGTAACAAAATAAGATTTCAATAGTACTACGGCTAGCAGGATCTCTCATTTTGGCAGTCATTATATCCTCTCTTATTCTGTTAAACATATTATCACCTGAAATTATAAAATATTAATAATAATTTTTATAACACCCTATATAAATACTTTCTTAACTATAGTTAAAATTTTTTTAAATTTAACTAAAAGTTAAAAAAACACTAAATTTCAATAAAATAATAAAAATTAACATTTTTTTAACTTTTAATTAGAAATTTAAGATTAATATTAATTAAAACTCATTATAAAAGTTTTAAAACCTTGTTATTATAATAAAACTTAACAATGTTATTATTTTATTCCTAAAAAAAATTCTATTTTAAAATAATTAAAATAGAATATATATTAGCTTATTTAATTGTCTAAAAATAACTATAAAATAAAAAATAATATTTTATAGATATTATTTTTAAAACTTTAACATTTTATTGATTTAATAGAACTATAAAAAAATATTAAAAAAATATTTTTTAAAAATTTATTCTACAGGGAATATTTCTGGACCATATTCTTTGTAGAGATCTTGGAATACCCAATCAACGGATAAGTATCTATCACCAGTATCAGGTAATATAGCTACAATAGTTTTACCTTTGTATTCTGGTCTTTTTGCAATTTGTAATGCTGCGTAAGTTGCTGCACCAGAAGAAATACCTGCAAAGATACCTTCTTCTCTAGCAAGAGCAAGTAAAGTTTTACCAGCATCTTCATCAGATACAGGGAAGATTTCATCAATTGCATCAGCATGGTAAGTTTCAGGGACAAATCCTGCACCAATACCTTGGATTTTATGAGGTCCTTTTACACCTTTACCTAAAGTTTGAGAAGTTTCAGGTTCTACAGCTACTGCATGTAAATCTGGGTTTACTTCTTTAATAGCTTCAGAAATACCAGTAATAGTTCCACCAGTACCTACACCAGCTACAACAACATCAACTTTACCATCAGTATCTCTAATTATTTCTGGACCAGTAGTTTCTTTATGGAATTCAGGGTTTGCTTGGTTTCTGAATTGTGCTGGGTTTACAGAATTAGGAATTTCTTTTAATAATTCATCAGCTTTTGCAATTGCTCCAGGCATACCATCACTACCAGGTGTTAAAACAATTTCTGCACCAAATACTG
Source organism: Methanobrevibacter sp. 87.7 (assembly GCF_002208625.1). Taxonomy (GTDB): domain Archaea; phylum Methanobacteriota; class Methanobacteria; order Methanobacteriales; family Methanobacteriaceae; genus Methanarmilla. The sequence goes on along the minus strand of NZ_MRCT01000119.1, from coordinate 2,990 downwards.
CAAGCAATTTTCTTCTTTCAATAGACATTGTATCAGGCATAGTTAAAATTAATCTATAACCTTTTGCTGCTGCTACAATAGCAAGTGCAACACCAGTGTTACCACTAGTTGGTTCAATAATAACAGAATCTTTATTTAATAAACCTCTTTTTTCAGCATCTTCAATTAAAGCTACACCAATCCTATCTTTTACACTACCTGCTGGGTTAAATGCTTCTAATTTTACAAGTACTTCAGCATCTAAATCTTTAGTTAATGAATTTAATCTTACAAGTGGGGTGTTACCTACTGTTTCAGTTATATCTTTTGCTACTCCTCTAGTTAATTTTGGAATATTTACCATATTTTATCACCATAAATTATTTTTGTTAAATCTTTAATTTTAATTTTTGTACCATATTTCATTTTTTTATCTTTAAAATTAAAACCATATATATAAATTCTTACACATAATTATTAGAAATTCATAATATATAACTATTGTTATATTTTTTAAATTAAAAAAATCTAAAAACCAATTAAATATATATTAAAAATCCTTACACATAATTATTAGAAATTCATAATATATAACTATTGTTATATTTTATAAAAAAATAAACAAAATTATAATACATAATATCACAATGTTTTATAACTATTGTTATATTAAATTTTAATACTTATAAAGTTTTTGATTTATAATTTTAAAAAAGTAAAAATTAAATTAGAAATTATGAAAAAATTGAAAATATTAAAAAAACTAGAAAATTTTTAAAAATAATAATAAAAAATTAACTATTTTTATCTAGATTTGCATCATAATCACAATACTGTGAAATAGGACAAATCTCACATTTTGGAGAAATAGGTTTACATATTGTTTGACCAAATTGAACCATTAAATCATTTAATTCAATCCATAAATCACGAGGAACAACTTTTTTAAGTTCTTCTTCAGTTTCTTCTGGTTTTTTAGTATTAACTAAACCCCACCTATTAGAAATTCTATGAACATGAGTGTCTACAGGAATTGCAGGTTCATTAAATGCAAATACCATTACACAATTTGCAGTTTTTCTTCCAACACCTGGAAGTTTTAAAAGTTCTTTCATGTCATTTGGAACTTTAGCACCATATTGATCTATTAAAATTCTTGAAACCTCTTTAATACGTGCTGCTTTTACACGATAAAAACCTGCAGGTTTAATAAGTTTTTCAATATCTTCAAGTGGTGCATCAACAATACCATAAATATCTTTATACTTATTAAAAAGATTATCTGTTGCTTGATCAGTGTTTTCATCCCTTGTTCTTTGAGATAAAATAGTTCTAATAAGTACTCTATATGGTCCATCACTAAGAAATATTCTTAAAGTATAATTTTCATTAAGAATATCTAAAATTTTTCTAACTGTTTCTTCTTTATTTTCCATTAAAATTCCCCATATTCTATAAATATTATAATAATATAATATCAATTCAAAATTTAATATTATAAATATTTAATATAATGTTAATTTAGACATTAATAAATTAAATCTTAATAATTAATAAGTTAATTCTAAATTTACACCAATACTTCCCATAGCATCCATAAATTCAGGGAATGAAACATTGAAAACATCACCATCATCTACAATTACATTATAACCTTTAAGATTTAAAAGAATAAATGCCATAGCAAGTCTATGATCTTTATGAGATGAAACTATAATCTCTTCATCAGTATTAAGAGTTTGTCCTTTAATTATTATATAATCTTCAAATTCTTCAAGTTCACAACCACATTTTTTAAGTTCCTCACAAGTAGTTGCAATTCTATCAGTTTCTTTAAATCTTGTATGACCAATACCTACAATTTTTGTAGTTCCTTCTGCAATAGCAGATAAAATAGTTATAGTAGGTAATAAATCAGGTGCATTAGATAAATCAATTTCACTAATAGCTTTAAGATTACCTTGAGATTTTAAAATAACAGAACTATCATCACATTTAATATCTGCACCCATTTTATCTAAAATATCTAAGATAATTTTATCTCCTTGTTTAGAATCTTTAAATAAATTAAGTACCTTAATTTCACCACCAAAAATAGCACATGCAGCAAGAAGATATGAAGAAGAAGAATAATCTCCTTCAATAATATAATCACATCCAGTATATTTTTGTGGTTTAACTATAAATTTAGTATTTTTACCTTCAGTAGATACATCAACATTAACACCAAATTTGCTCATTATATCAATAGTCATATCTACATAAGGTTTTGATACAAATGTTGGTAAAACTTCAAGTTCTATTCCATTTTCTGTAAGTGGAGCAGAAATTAATAATGAAGATATAAATTGAGAAGAAATATTACCTGAAATAGATGTACTTCCACCTTTAAAACCAGGATATACTGTAATTGGTGCTTTATCATTATTAGAATTAGTTTCTACACCAAGAGATTTTAAAGCTTTTAATAAATCACCCATAGGCCTAGTTTTAAGTGAATCATCACCAGTAAATACTACTTTAGTATCACTTAATGCTGCAATAGATGTAAGTAATCTTAAAGAAGTTCCAGAATTACCAAGATTTATAATATGATCTGGATTTGTAATAAATGGTTGAGGATTAAAATTTGGTTTTACTTCCCCATTCATTCCATTAACATCAATATAAGTTCCATAATTAGTAATATCTGCACCTAATGTAATACATGCATTTAATGTAGATAAAGTATCTTCAGATAATAATGGATTAAAAAGTTGACTACAACCTTCTGCAAGAGAAGCTAAAATTATTGCTCTATGAGTATAACTTTTAGAGGAAGGTGCTTTAATTTCACCTTCAATATCTAAACATCTACTAAATTTTAATTTCATATAAATCAGCACTATAATATTATAATAATTAAATTTTTTAAAAAAAAATATTTTCTTAATATAATATTATATAATGCAATATTAATAATATACGAAAATTTAAGAATAAATCATGATTTAAAATATATAGATAATAAT
>NZ_MRCT01000118.1 GCF_002208625.1 Methanobrevibacter sp. 87.7 | reverse complement strand
GCATTATTTTAAATCTATATTTATTAAAGTATTTTTAATATTTTTTAAAAAAATATTGATGAATTTATATATATTTAATAATATAGTAATATTATCAAATTTAGTTTAAATTAGATAATTTATTTTTGATATTTATATGATTTTTTAATATGTCTAAATTTATTTAATTTAATCTTTTAAATGCTATTAATCTCAATTGTTTAATTTAAATTATTATAATTCTTTTTATGCTTTAATAGATTTTATAATGGTTAAGATATTTTTTTATTTGTGATTTAATAGATTTTATCCTAAATTTAGTAAATTAAAGTTTTATAAATTAAGTTTCAAATTAAATTTGATATTAAAAAAATGAAATGGAGGAAAGAATATTAATAGCAAGAAAGTTTTTATGTTATTGATCATAGTTTGTGTTTTTTTAACATTTTCTACAGTTAGTGCTGCAGATAATTCAAGTTCTTTAAGCTCTTCTGTAAATATTGCAAATTCTACTAACTATGGTGTTAATGTAAATCATCAAGATATTACTTCTGATTCTGGAAGTAATGTAGATATTTATGTTTCTCCTTCTGGAGATGATTCTAACACTGGTTTAAGCGATACTAGTGCATTGAAAACTATTAATGCATCATTATCTAAGGTTAATGAGTCAAATAAGGCTGTTGTTCACCTTGGAGAAGGTACTTTTTCTGGTGATGGAAATAATATGATTGATATTAGTCTTCCACATAAAAATTATCAAGGTTCTTTAACTTTCATTGGAGCAGGTTATAATAAGACTTTTATTGATGGTGAAAATCAATATAAATTATTTACTGTCTCTGCTGATTCTAATGTAATCTTTATTAATGTTACATTTATTAATGCTAAAGATAATCTTGGTGGAGTAATGACTAATAATGGTAATGTAAGCTTTGAAGATTGTATTTTTGAAAATAATACAGCTACTTCATATGGAGGTTCACTTTATACTACTGGTCTTTCAACTACTGTAGTTAAAGATTCATTATTTGTTAATAACAATGCTAACTATAACGGTGGATCTGCTTATATGGATGGAAATGCTAGTTTTATTAACAGTAAATTTATAAATTCAACTGTTTCCGCTGGTAATTATAATAAAGGTGGTGCAATATACTTTGATTCTGATTATAATTTTGATTTAATTGGATGTGAATTTTATAATGTAACTGCAGGTTCTGGTGGAGTTGGATATATTAGAGGTAGTAGTAAAGATGATAAAGATTCTGTTTTTACTATTAAAAATAATAAATTTGTAAATTGTACTGCATCTGCTTCTAATACTGCTGATGTTTTATATATTATTAATGGTAAAATTGTTAAATTAGCTAATAATATTATTGCTCTTCCTGGTAAAAATGCACCTTTCTATGCTTATCCTGGTACTTATGTAGAAAATCTTAATGTAGTATTTATGAATAATGCTACTGAAGATGTTAACTCTCCAACTTTTTATTTAACTGCATCTGTTACTGATGATATGGGAAATAAAATTTCTGGTGGAAATGTATATTTCAATATTAATAATAATGAAGTAGGATATTCTAGTTTAAATAATGGTGTAGCTTCTATTAGAATCACTGATTTACTTGATAATGGTGTTTACACTATTTCAGGATATTATGAATGTGCAGATGAAAACAGTGTTAATATTAAAACTGGAGCTATTAATTTTAATATAGATAGAACACCTATTGAATTATATGTTTCACCTAGTGGTAATGATGAAACTGGAGATGGTTCTTTAGATAATCCATTTAATTCAGTAAAAAAAGCTATTAATACTGGTTTTGAAAACAATATTAATGTAATTATTCATCTTGCTGAAGGTACTTATACTGGTGAAAATAACACTGATTTAACTGTTAAAAATATTGGTTATGTAAAAATCATTGGTGCTGGTTATAATAAATCTATAATTGATGCTAATGGTGCTAATTCACAATTTATTAGTTTTGGTTCATTAGTTTCTGCTGATATTATTAATATGACTTTTAGTAATTCAATTACTAACAATGGTTTTGTTTCACATACTTCTATTGATAGTTCAAAAATCAATTTAATTGACTGTATCTTTGAAAATATTAAAAAAGGATTAAATGCTGCTAATGCTAATGTTTTAAATTGTACTTTTAATAATTCTTCAGCATTTGTAAAACTTAGTTCTATTAATAACTCTAAATTCATTGGTTTTAAAGATAGTTTTGCATTAGAATTATATACTTCTAATGTTTACAATACATTATTTGAAAATAACACTGCTGGTGCAATTACTGCATGTCAAGGTGTTCCATTACATGAAGGTATTTCATATATAATTGATAGTTGTACTTTCATTAATAACTCTGCAGTTAATGGTTCTGCAATTAGTTATCCTACTGGATTCCAATTTTCTGGTGATAGGATTGGAGTAATTAATAACTGTACTTTTATTAATAATACAGCTACTGATTATGCTGGTGCTTTATTTGTTGATCCTACTATGACAATGAATATTACTAACAATAAATTCTATGATAACACTGCAGAATATGGTGCTGCTGTTGTAGTTGGTAATGTGGATAAATCTATTGAGGGTAATTCTAATATTACATTTATAAACAATACTATGACTAATAATAAAGCTAATGTTGAAGGTAGTGATATTTATATATTTAGTCCTAATACATTTAGTCCTAATGTAAATGTAAATGTTAAATTTAATGATTTAACAACTACAAAATTATCTGATGTTCTTTCAGTTGATGTTACTGATGATATGGGAAATAAAATCTCTGGTGGAGAAATTTCTTATTATTTAGGTGATGATTACGTTGGTAAAGCAGCATTAATTAATGGTAGTTCAAAATTAAATTATGTTGGATTTGCTACTGGAAGCTATGTTTTAAGTGGTAATTATTCATATAGTCCTAATAGATCTAATATTAAAAATGGTAATGTTAAAGTAGATATTAAAGATAAACTTGATAATATAACTTTACATGTAGCAACTTATTTTGGAAATGATGTAACTGGTGATGGTTTAACTACTGAAACAGCATTTAAAACAATTAGACATGCATATGAAGTAGGTATTTCTAAATCTACTAATATTATTATTTATGTTTATAATGGACGTTATCTTGAATTTAATGAAAGTTTTGTTGTTTCTGGTAATGTAAATTTAACTATTATGGGTGTAGGAATAACATCAACATTCCTTATGGGAAATCCTAATGCTGATGTTGCTAAACCTCTTTTCATTATTACTCCAGGTAAACAAAATTTCGTTTTATCTAATTTAACAGTTCAAGATGGTGTAGTAAAATATAATAAATCTAATCCCGATAATTATGCTGAAAACATTATTATTCCTAAAGGAGTAACTGCATACTTTGATGCTGTTGAATTTAGACAAAATCATGGTTATATGGGTGGAGTAGTAACTAATGAAGGTAATTTAACCATTCATAATTGTACTTTCTTTAATAATGGTGATTCCTATTATGCTTCAACAATATACAATAATGGAACATTAAATATTACTAATTCAACTTTCAGATTAAACCATGCTGCAATGTCTACTATTTATAACAATGGAACTATGTTTATTAATTCTTCAAAATTTGAAGATGATTTACGTTCTGGTTATATGAGTTTCTTCTTTAGAATTAGAAATGATAATTATGCTGAAATTAATAATACTGTATTTGCTGTAACTAGTTTAAATCAAACTCAAATTTTAAGCATTATTGGTACTGATAATGTACAATATGGTACTACTAATGTTAATGATAAAGATAATCCATTATGCTCAAATACTTTATACAATGCAGGAACTATTATTTATTCAAATGATACATTTATAGATCATCCAGGTAGAGTAAAATATAATGGTCCAAAAAATTCCGACTTTAAATGGGGAACTGATGGTAGATTTATTCAAGCATATGGAAATACTACCTTTATTGATTCAAGATTTATTAATATTAAAGAATTAGATGTTGTTAACCCAAATAATGTTGTTATTAAAGGATGTTTATTTGAAAATATATCAAATATTAAAGTAACATTAACTAGACAAACTGGTAGTTATGTTGATTATGCAAATAATATTACTATTAATAATAATGTAATTTTATTTAATGAAACTAGTACTAAACCATTTACAGTTTCTTTTACTTCTAATAATTACACTTTAAACTTTGATAATAATTGGTTTGGAAACAATAGTAGACCATATTATATGAATTCAAGTACTAAAGTTAATCTTAATAAATGGTTAGTTTTAGTTATTGAAAATGGTACAGCTGGAAACTTTAATCAAAGTATTATTTTCGGATTTAAAGTTTTCGATGGTGAAAACTTAACTGAATTTGATGGTAATTTACCTATTAGGAACTTCAAATTTGAAACAGAAGATGGAGTAATAAATCCTGTTAGTGGTACTTTTAATGGCTCTAAAACTGTAGACTTTACTTCAACAACTATTGGTCCTAAATCATTAAATCTTACTGTTGATAAACAAGTATTATCCTATGATATTTCCATATACAAAGCACTTCTCCTTAATATAAGTTCTCTTGTTGTTCTTGGAAATACTACTGCTATTGTTACATTAACTGATGCAGAAGGAAACCCAGTAACTAATGATATTACAATTCTTGTTGATGGTGTTGAATATCAAGTCACTGTTAAAGATGGTAAAACAGAATTTACTCCAGAAGAATTTTCTAAAACTGGAAAATACTTTGTAGTTTTAAATTATGCTGGAAATGATGAATATTTATCTTCTACTTTAGAAACTGATGTTTATGTATTAAAATATAGTGTAATCAGATTTGATATTGATGATGATGGAATTGTTATTATTAATGTAACTGATGCAATAGATAATCCAATTTCTGATATTGATGTTAAATATACAATTAATGGTACTGACCCTATCACTTTAACTACTAATAAAGATGGTATTGCAAAAATTAATAATTTAACTGATATATTCACAATCAATGCTGAATTTGATGGTAATGATGCTTTCTTAGGATCTAATTTAACTAATACATTATATATTATACCTAAAGCTCCTGTAAGATTAGATACTAATATTGTTTCTAGTGATTTTACTCAGACTGCTGTTGATTTTTATAATGGTGAACGTGGTAGGTACTTTAGTGTTGTTCTTAAAGATTCTGAGGGTAATGTTTTAGCTGGTAAGCCGGTTAGTATTGGTTTTAATGGTGTTGTTTATAATCTTGTTACTGATGCAAGTGGTGTTGCTAAACTTCAGATTAACCTTGCATGGTCTGGAATTTACACTTTCGCTATTGCATTTTTAGGTGATGATGATTATAAAGGTAGTTTTGTTGTAAATAAAATTACTATTAATAGTAAAGCTACAACTATTACTGTCGGTGGTCTTAGTACTCTTAAAGTTAATACTTACAGAACTTTAACTTTCGTTCTTAAAGGTGTTAATGCTTTAGATAGTAAAAAATATGTTAATGCTGTTGGTAAAAAATTAGTTGTTACTGTAAATGGTAAAACATATAATTTAAAAACAGATAAAAACGGTAAAGCTACTCTTAAAGTAAAATTCAGTAATGCTGGTACTTATACTATTACTACTCGTTTTGCTGGTGATGGTACTTTCGCTGCTAAAACAGTAACTAGTAAAATAACTGTTAAAAAATAGATTTTTTTAAATAGTCATTTTAAATGACTATTTTTTTATTTTTTTTTTAGATTTTTTTATTTTAGTTTGTTTATTTCTTTTTTATTTATTTTAGTTTGTATTTTTGTTTAATTTGTTTATTTTCTTTTTTTAGTTTTAGTTTGTGTGTTTTTTGTTTTGTTTTAGTTTGTTTATTTTCTTTTTTTTAGTTTGTGTTTTTTTTTAAATTTATTTTATTAATTTAAATTTATTTTTTAGACTTATTTTCAATTAATTTTCTT
>NZ_MRCT01000117.1 GCF_002208625.1 Methanobrevibacter sp. 87.7 | reverse complement strand
ATAAAAAGAAGTATTTTTTATATTTTTTAGTTAGCTAGTTTTTTTGTTAATTTTATTAAAAAAAGAATTAAAAAAAGAAATTAATTTATTTAGTTCTAAGAGCTTCAATTGCTTTAGGAAGTTCTTCACAAAATACTTTAACTTCTTCAGTTGGTATTGAGAAACTAATACGCAAATATCTGTCTCCAAATCTTTTACTAGTATAATTTCCTTCTCTTACGAATATATCTTTATCAAGAAGATAATTAGATAATTCTTTTGCTTTTATACCAGTATCAGTTAAATCAATAACCATCATGTTTGCATCTGCGGGGTAAACTGGAAGGAATATACCATCAATTTTATCAACAGCTTCTTTAATTAATTTTTGATTTTCAAATGTAGTTTTTATTATTCTATCTATCCATTCTGGTTTAGATTTAAGTCCAGCAATTGCACCTATTTGTGCAACTATATTTACACCTAAATCATTTACAACTACATTTTTAATTGATGAAATAAGAGATTTTGGTCCTACTACTGCTCCAATTCTTAATCCTGCCATACCAAATATTTTTGAAAAACTATAAATTGTTAAAGTGTTATTTGGTGCATATTTTGCTGCTAGGAAATGTTTTCTTGCAAAGTCTCTGTATGTAACATCATGTATTAAGAAGATATCATTTTCTATTGCAATTTCAGCAATTTCTTTAATTTCTTCTTCTGTATATGCAGTTCCAAGTGGGTTTAATGGATCAATTAATACTATAATTTTAGTATTTTCATCTAAATTTTCCCTAATAAGTTTTGGAGTTAATTTATAATTACATTCTTTATTATAAATTGGTACATATTTAACTTCTTTAGCAAATCTTTCTGCAAATGATCCAATAATTAAGTAACCAGGATCACATGTAATTACATTATCTTCAGGTTGTAATATATTATGCATACATAAATGTAATGATTCTGTAGCTCCTGCTGAAACATAAACATCCATAAATTCAGGATCTAAATCTAAATCTTCTAAAATAAGTTTTTTTAATTCTGGAAATCCTTCTGGAGCAGGATATTTACAATATTCTTTACTTTCAATACATTTAATCATTGCATTATTAATAATGTTTTCATCATGTAAATGATTAGTATTTTGACCCATCCATATTAAGTCTTTATTTTCAAATGTATAATTGAAAAAATCGTTTGTACTCTCAAATCCTTTTGGGGGGATTTTAGGAGTCTTTTTATATTTTTTTTCAGGTACACTAATTTTGTGTCCTTTTTTATTGTTTTGCATCCTATCACAAAAATTACTTTTTTTAAAAAAATTAATAATAATTAATGTTGAAAAATCTTAACTTATTTTTTTAGTATTTTTCAACTGTAATATAATTAGTATAAAATATTAACCTTTATTATCTTTATAAATCTTCATTAATAAAATTATTTATGTTATTTATTTCCTTTAATCTAATCATTACTTATTTTTTATTAATTTATTACTAGTTTTTATTAATTTTTTTATTTATTGTATTTTTATTAAAAATTTATTAATAAAGATAAATATTTTTACAAAATTCTTTAATAAATATATCCTTTCAATATTTTTTAATAATAAACTTTTATTTATTATTCTAATATTTTTAAATATTTTATTTTAATTTATATTTTAAATGTTTTTAGTAAAATTTAGAATATAAAATATTTGCTAAGTATACAAGTATTCCTACAAAGAAATAAAAAAGGACTTGTATATCTAATATTCCAGTTTCAATTCCAAGTATTGTATATGTTAACAAGAGTCCATATAATCCAATATAAAAATAATTTTTACTTATTTTTAATAATTTATATCCAACTCCAAGTATAAGTCCAATAAAAAACATTCCTACTGCTACACCTATTCTACCAAAGTCTATTAACATAGGACCTATGATTGTTGGTGTAATAGTTACACCATTTCTCCAGTTTAATAGTTGTCCAACCATCATTCGAGGGCCATAATCACTTCCAGGTAAACTTTTTAGAATAAATCCGCCATGCATTAAACCAAAGTTACCTGATAATGTACTTAATAAATCAAGTACATTAATTGTAAATGTAGCTCTACTTTCTAAAGTATAAAATGGATTTGTATTACTTGTAATTAACATTTCACTTAAAGATCTCATATATCCAATTCCAATTAAACCTAATAGTCCAATTATTCCAACTATTACTACTTCATTTATTGAAATACTGTCTCCATAATATCCAATAATTATCATTAGTAATAATAATGCAAGTATTGGTGTTCTATATGCTAATACAAGAAGTAATATTACACCAATCATGTTTAAGAATAAAAATCGGAATCTTACTTGTGATCTTGTAAGCTTACCTTCATTTTTAAGATGTAAATAATAAGATTCCATAATGCTTATTCCAGGAATAATTAAAAATACTGGCATAGTTAATGCTGCTTTTAATTTATATCTTAATGTTGGATGAAGAAGAGGAATTCCTTTAAGATATCCAATATTTATAAAGAAAAATATTATTCCAATTAATAATAAACAAAATCCTATTGGGTAAATATCTTCTGGATTAAAATTTATGATTTTTAATTTAGTTTTATCATTAAAAAGATATTTTGGAATTATTTTTGCACCTATAATAAAAGATATAAATGCTATTATTATGTTTAATGTTAAAGAATAAGATACAGCTTTTAATCCAAGTATTAAAAATAGACTAAATAAAAATATTATAATTAATGGGTCAAACAAATCGTTTTTTAATATATTACTTTTAATAAGTTCTTTATTATTATGGGGATAAATTTTTTTTAGTATACTTTTTTCCCATTGCCTATCAAAAAATAAGAATATACTATGAATTATATAAAAAATATAAGATTCTCTTATTTCCTGTTCTATGAATCTACATAACTTTGTAATAATAGAATATATATAACTCATAATATCATCATTTTAATTTTAGATTAATTTATATTAATAATTGTAAGTTATTTAGCTATTTAATCTATTACTTTTTTAGTTTAAAGTAAATAATTAATTTATATATGTTTTATATTAATAATATTATAATTTGATTTAATTATGTTTAATTCTTCATTTGTACAATTATAAATACGAATTGTTATTGGAGATGTTTTTCCTTCAAATGATTTGTAGTTTTGATCTGCTATTTTTAAATCTTCGTTATTAGCTCTTACAATTTTTAATTGTTTATTATTAAATATGGTCATACATGGTTTTTTTGTAATATTAAACTCTTGATTTTCTATATTTTGGTAAGATACTATGTTTAAATCATTTATTGAAATTTTTGTTGATATTTCATAGTTTGTATAATTTTCAAGTCCTTTATTTAATTCATTAAAACTAGTTATTGATATTGGATTTATCTTAATTTCTGTAATATTTTTTACTTTACTTCCATCAACTTCTAGTGTCATTTGATTAATATAAATATCTCCATCAGGGTTATTGTCATATGTTCCTCCAAGTATTTTTTTTCCATTATCATTTACAAGGACTCGCATATTTTTATTATCATAACTATTATCACACCATAGGATTGTACCATGAACAGTTACCTCTTCTCCAGAACTTGCATTTACACCTTTAATTGTAGTTTTAACTATTTCTCCTTCACTATAAAAACTTAAATATTTTTGTGTAACTTTATCAAAAGTTGATGCATCATAAGATGATGAATCAGATTCATTAGAACCTGGAGAAATATGTAATATTGCAATACATGCTACTAATATAATTACAATAATTATTATATAATCAATTATTGTAAGTTTATTTAAAAAATTAGGCTTTTTCATGGTTTTTACCTTTATTAATCTTCTTCGTATATTGCACCAGTAGGACAAACTTCAATACATTCTTCACAGTCATCACAAAGTTCTGCATTAACAATTATAGTAAATGCTCTTTTTTCTATTGCTTCATTTGGGCAAACATCAATACAATCTTCACAAACTCCACATTCATCAGAATCTATTACAATCAATTTAACACCTTATGGTTTTTTAATATTATTAATAATATATAATATAACTTATAGAACTAAATATTATTTATTATATCTATTATTTAATAATTTTTATAAATTTTAAATATACTAAAAGATTTATTTTTTTAATATTTTCATTTTTTTATAAAAATATACTATTATAATCGTATACTTTTTATATTATGACATACATAATATAAAATGAATTACTATTTTAAATATCTTAAGATTTATATAGTTTTTTTAACAAAAGTATAATCTGTACTTTTTTGAAAACATATTTTTTTAAAATATTTTTTAGTTTTCTTAATGATTTTTAGTAAAAATCGATACATTTATATATGAGATATTACTAAAATTGTATTGTATGCAAGGGTGCCCGAGCGGCCAAAGGGGGAGGACTTAAGATCCTCTGGTGTAGGCCTTCGAGGGTTCGAATCCCTTCCCTTGCACTGAACTTTTTTATATATTTTTTTATTTCAATGCTTTAGTGGCTCAGCTGGTAGAGCGCCACCTTGGTAAGGTGGAAGTCGGGGGTCCGAATCCCCCCTAAAGCTCTTATAATTATTTTTATTAATATACTTATTTTTTATTAATAATCATTTTTAACTAATATTTATTCTTTATTTTTCTTTTTAAGTATTTTTTTACTTTATTTTATTGTATTTTTTATTTTTCAACTTATAGAAAATTTTTTATATTATTATACTTAAAAAAGAATATAGAATCAAATTTAATTAAGGGTTTTAATTAAAAAATAAATAATTTATTTAATTATTTTTTTCTTTAATAAATTTGAAATTTTGTTTATTTTTTAATTAGAATGTTTATTAAGTTTAGTGATAAATTCGGAAGTGATTTATTTGGTTGAGCATCAAAAAATTATTTGGGCAGGAATTGTTTCCGGTCTAGTCGCTATTTTAACTGCAAAATTTGGTTTATCTGGAACTGTTGTAGGTTCTGTATTTTCGTCAGTTCTTTATAATTTTATAACTGGATATATTGATGAAAAACATAAAGAAACTGGTGGTTTAAATATTGATATTACAAAACCACGGTTAGATTTAGAATTATTTTATATATTTCCATTAGTTGTTATATTATTAATAGAAATTTGTTATATTTTTGCATTCTTTAGTTCTGGATCTTCATTTGTATTTATGAAACTTGAAGATGTTACTAGTAATAACTTATTTAGAGTTATTGGTTTTGGATTAATTATTTTAGGTATTTATCCTATGTTTGATTCTAAAACTCTTAAAAAAGTAAATGGTTTTCTACTAGTTATTTGTGGATTTTTACTTTTAGGATGGGGATTAGCAGATTTAAGTAATCCTATGTCTAATGTTGTTGGGATTGTAATTGATAAATTTGGATTTATTATTTCATTATTAATATCATTAGTCTTAATATATGTAATATTTTCCATTCTTTTAAGAAAATCTGTTAGTTCATCACCAAAAAGAAATAATCACTATTCTAAAAAAGTATACCGTCCAAATGTATATAGAGAAGAATATCAAAGTGATGTTTATTATGATGGACCTTACAATTATACTAGATATGATGATTTTGAGTATGAAAGACCTAGACGGAATATAAGACATAATGCTCCAAGAAATCAAAGACAAGGTAAATCAGTTAGAAGAAATATTCGTTATCCAGATATGGATGATGATAAAATTAATTCTTCATCAAAATCTTTAAAATTCTTTTCAAATAAAAAAAAGTAGATAATTAATTTTATCTATTTTTCATTGGTTTTTGTTTTTTTAATTTTAATTTTTTTTTAATTTTATTCATATTTTTCTTATTATTTTTATTAATTTTCATTTTATTTTTGCATGATTTTTTATTAATTTATATAATTATTTTATTTATTTTCTAATTTTAATTTTATTTTTCCTAATTTTTTTTATTAATTCATATAATTTTTTTATTTTTTTATTAATTTTTTAT
>NZ_MRCT01000116.1 GCF_002208625.1 Methanobrevibacter sp. 87.7 | reverse complement strand
AATTATTAATTTTTAAATATAAATTTTTATTTGTATATATTATTATGATATTATAGGAAGTTTATAGTAGTTGATTTTTTATGTATATATTATGATGTTATAGAATGTTTATTGTAGTTGATTTTTTATGTATATATTATGATATTATTGAAAGTTTATAATTGTTGATTTTTTTTATTTGTATATACTAAGATAATATAGAAAGTTTATAATACTTGATTTAAATATATAATAATGTTAAACATTTTATTTTTATTTATTTAATTTAGAATTATTTTTTGATGTGATTAATAATGAGAACATACAATGAATTTGATGGTAAAACAGTTTTAGTAACTGGTGGAGCAGGTTGTGTTGGTAGTAATTTAACTAAAAAACTTGCAGATTTAGGTGCAAATGTTATCATTTTTGATAATATGTCTTCTGCTTATCATTGGAATATCCCTAAACATGAAAATATTGAATTTGTCCAAGGGGATATTAGAAATGATGAAGATTTAAATAGGGTATTTAAAGAACAACCTGATATTGTATATCATTTAGCTGCTCATTTTGCAAATCAAAATAGTGTAGATCAACCTGAAACTGACTTAATGGTTAATGGTATGGGTATTCTTAAAACTTTAGAACATGCACAACTTACTGGTGTAGATAGATTTATCTTTTCTTCATCTGGTTGTGGAGTTTATGGTCTTGATTCTAAAATGCCATTTAAAGAGGATGATATTTCTATTTCATTACATACTCCTTATCAATTAACAAAACTTTTAGGAGAATTATATACTAATTACTTCCATAATTTATATGATTTACCAATTGTAAATGCAAGATTCTTTAATGTATTTGGTCCTGGTGAAGTTCCTGGAAAATATAGAAATGTAATTCCTAATTTCTTCTATTGGGCTATGAATGGTCAAGCATTACCTATTACTGGTGAAGGTACAGAAACACGTGATTGGACATTTGTAGGTGATATTTGTAATGGTCTTTTAGCTATGGGTATTGAAGAAGATGCAATTGGTGAAGCTATTAACTTAGGTTCTGGTAAAGATCATAGAGTTATTGATATGGCTAATCGTGTAAATGAATTATCTGGAAATGAGGCAGGTATTGAATTTAAAGAAAGAAGAAACTGGGATGCTAAAACTAAACTTTTATCTTCTATTGATAAAGCTAAAGATCTTTTAGGATATAAACCTACTGTTTCCTTTGATGATGGACTTGTTAAAGTTCATGATTGGTTTGTAGATAATTGGGATAATATTCAAGAGTCTGCTGAATTTGACTAGTTTTAGTCTTAATAATGTATTTACTAATTTATTTATTTAATTTTTTTAGTAAATATTAAATTGACTTCTTGATTATTAATATTATAGTAAGTTTTTTAAACTTCTATTTTTTTATTTAATTTTTTAAAGCTATTTTTTAATATAAACTATTTTATTGATTGTTATGAAAATTTTACTTGTACAAGAATCTGATTGGATTAAACGGAATCCTCATCAACAACATCATCTTATGGATAGAATGTCTGTAAGAGGTCATGAAATTAAAGTTATTGATTATCCTATTGATTGGCCTAAAGATTGTCCTGAAGGTAATAAATATGAAAGAGAAGTTATTGATCATGTTTATAAGGTAGACAAAAGGGCAAATATTCAGGTTATAAGACCTGGTTTTATTAAAAAACCTGTACTTAATTATATTTCTCTTTATAATTCACATAAATCTGAAATTAAAAAACAGATTAAAGAATTTAAACCTGATGTTATTGTAGGTTTAGGCCTACTTAATGCATATTCTGCTTCTTTGTTATGTAAGAAAAATAATATACCTTTTGTATATTACTTGATTGATGTATTATATGCATTAATTCCTGAAAAAGTATTCCAATCCTTTGGTAAATATATAAATAAAAAGGCTATAAAAAATGCTGATAAAGTTATTACAATTAATGAAAAACTATCAGAACTTGCAATTAATCTTGGTGCAAATCCAAATGATACAATTAAAATTGATGCTGGAATAGATCTTAAATCATATGATCCAAATCTTGATTCTTCAAATATAAAATCAGAATACAATATAAAAGATGATGATATTGTATTATTCTTTATGGGTTTTATTTATGATTTTGCAGGTATGAAAGAACTTGCTATTACATTAGGTCAAAATAAAGATAAGTATCCAAATTATAAAATCATTATTGTAGGTGATGGTGATGCATATGATGATCTTGTAAAGATTAAAGAGGAATATGATTTAGGTAGTCAACTTATTTTAACTGGTCGTCAACCATTTGAAAAAATTCCAGAATTTTTATCTTTAGCAGATTTTTGCTTACTTCCTGCATATATAGATGAAGAAATTATGCAAGATATTGTACCTATTAAAATATATGAATATCTTGCTATGGAAAAAGTAGTTATTGCAACTGAACTTCCAGGAATTTCAACAGAATTTGGATATAATCATGGTGTTGAATATGTTCATGAAGCAAGTGAAATTTTAGATAAAGCACAATCTATAATTGATGAAGGTAAATATGAAGAATTATCAAAAATTGCACGTGAATATGTTAAAAATAATGATTGGGAAGTAATAACTGATAAATTTGAAAATACTTTAAAAGATTTAATTAAAAATTATTAATTTGTTTAAAAAATTATTTATTATTGAATTCATAAGATTATATTAATATTTATTGCTTAATCTAATTTCAATATTTAAAAAATTTTAAAATAAAAACTTTTATTAACTTAAAGTTATATAAATCTTAGTAGAGGTAATTATCATGATATCATATAAAATAAATGCTAAAAATGTTAGAAAAAATACAACTATTGATTTTGAATTAAAAAGGGACGGTCCTGAAGAAAATTTTTACTTTGAAGGAAAAAACAATGAAAAAATTAATCCTCAAGAAATTCCTGATACTAGTAGAAGAGAAATTTGTAACAATCTTATGTTAGCTAACTCTCCAATTTTTGTTTTAAAACCAGGTAAATCCTGTAATTTCAAAACTATTACTTATGATGGTACTATTACTTGTGAATAGTAATATTCTTATTAATATGTAATTAATTGTATAATTCAATTAATTACTTTATTTATGTTTTTATATTTCTGTGTATAATTTTAATTAATTGTTTTTTTATGTATTAGTTTATTTAGCTATTTTTTGTGTTTTAGTTTGTTTTGGTTATTTAACTATTTTTTGTAGGTTTTTAGTTTATTAAGATTTTATTTTTTAGCTATTTTTATAATTTTATAATTACTTTCTTATTTTCAATAAATATTTTTATAATTAAATAATTTATTTTACTTTATATTAAGTATATGAGTTTATAATCAATTATTTTATTTATTAATACTTTTAATCTAATATTAATTTATTATATGATAATTTTTCTATTTTATTTACTAATTAAATAATTTTTTGTTTGTTTTACTTTAATTTAACAGTATTTAGTTTTTTTATAAAATTTTAGAAAGTTTTATATTTTTTAAAATATTTAATATTAATTAAGAGTTTATGCTCTAGTAAAAAAATTTTTTATGGGATATTTATGAAAGAAGAAAAATTTTATAGTAAATCAATGTGTAATATTAAAGAAGATTATCCAGAAATTTATGATGTTATTGTAAAACTTAATGATGCAGTATATACTGGTAATCATCTTGATTATAAAACACAAAAATTAATTGCAATTGGTATTGCAGCTTCTAAATCCGATACCCATGCAACAAAACAACAAATGAAAAGTGCAATGAATGAACTTGACATTTCTAAAGATGAAATTATGGATGTTTTAAGAATTGTTCTTTTAACTTCTGGAATGCCTTCATTTATGCAAGCTGTAAATACTTTAAAAGCATTATAATTTTTATTTAAATCTCATTAATTTGAGATTTTTTAATTTTTTCTTTTAATTATAAATAAAGTTTTAATATCTTATTTTTTAATATTTAATTAAGATTGTTTTTCATTGTTATGGTGAAGTTTTAATATCTTATTTTTTAATATTTAATTAAGATTGTTTTTCATTGTTATGGTGAAGTTTTAATATCTTATTTTTTAATATTTAATTAAGATTGTTTTTCATTGTTATGGTGAAGTTTTAATATCTTATTTTTTAATATTTAATTAAGATTGTTTTTCATTGTTATGGTGAAGTTTTAATATCTTATTTTTTAATATTTAATTAAGATTGTTTTTCATTGTTATGGTGAAGTTTTAATATCTTATTTTTTAATATTTAATTAAGATTGTTTTTCATTAATTTAATGAAAAATCTTAATTTTATAGCTATTTAGCACAATCTTTATATGTAACTTTAACAAATATTTTATTATCGTTGTAAGATATACTATTTTTACTATGATTTTAATTTTTATAATTATATAATTATTAATTAGTTTTATAGTCTCAACGATTTGGGATATATTATCCCTGGATGTGGCGTTAAGCTGAACAAAAAATGGTGTTTATTTATGATGTATAAATATATTAGAGACGCATGGAAAAACCCAGATAAATCTTATGTAAGAGAACTTATGTGGGAAAGAGCTCCTAAATGGAGAAAACAACCTGTTATAACAAGAATTGAAAGGCCTACTAGATTAGACCGTGCACGATCCTTAGGTTACAAAGCTAAAAAAGGATATGTTGTAGTAAGAACTAGAGTAAGACGTGGTTCAAGAAGAAAATCCCGTTTCACTGCTGGACGTAAACCATCTAAAATGGGTGTAAATAAAATTACTGCTTCAAAATCTATTCAAAGAATTGCTGAAGAACGTGTATCTAAAAAATACCCTAACATGGAAGTATTAAACTCATACTGGGTATGGGCTGATGGTAAATTCAAATATTATGAAGTTATTTTAGTCGACCCACAAAGTCCAAGTATTAAAAATGATCATAAAATCAATTGGATTTGTGAAAGCCAACACAAAGATAGAGCTGGTAGAAGTTTAACTAGTGCTGGTAAAAAAGGTCGTGGACTTTCCTTTAGAGGAAAAGGTTCAGAACAAGCAAGAAGAAGATAATTCTTCTTACTTTTTTTATTCTAATTCTAGTAAAATTTTTAATAATTTATATAGAATTTTTCTATTTAATTATTAAATTTAACTTGTCTAGAATTTTTTATTATATTTAAATTTAATTATAACTTATTTAATGAGCTTTATACTTATTTATAAAGTTTTATAATTTATTTAGTATTTTTTTATATTAGTTGTAAACTTTTATTTTAAGACTTGTATATTATATGATTGATTTCTTATCATAATTTTATTTATTTTTAGATTGCTATTTTTAAAATTTTTTTTGATGATTTATATGATTCACAATATTAAATATCGTATGTTTGTTTATGAAAATGAAGATGAACAAGAACTTAGAACTGCTTTAGATAATATTTTTCCAGATGTAGTTCCTGAAGTAGAAGAAGCTGAAGGATTACTTGAAGATGAAATCATTATATTATCTGGTGTTATTGATAAAAAAAGGTATCTTAAAGATTTCTTAAATAATTTATTTGAAGAATTAGATACTGATGAAATAATTAAATTATACGATGATATTGAAAGAAAAATGGATGATCAATGTAATTTATTTTTAAGATTATCAAAAGAAGATGCAATTAATGAAGATTGGCATATTATTGATAATGGGGATAGTATTCATTTAAAAATTAAAATTGAAGCATATCCTGCTAAAAAAGAGATTGCAGTTAAAAATATGAAAGAATTCATTAAAGATAAATTACAATAAATTTTAATGAATTTTAATATTTTTTAGTTATTAATTTAATTTTTTAGTTTTATGTGGTGGATTTTGTTATTTTTAGCTATTTGGTTGATTTTTTAGTTTTATGTGGTGGATTTTGTTATTTTTAGCTATTTAATTTTTTAGCATTATTGTTTATTTTTCTTTTTTAATTAATTTTAAAGTAAATTTATTTTTGTTTT
>NZ_MRCT01000115.1 GCF_002208625.1 Methanobrevibacter sp. 87.7 | reverse complement strand
AAAATTAAGAATTTAAGAAAGTTTTTTTAATAATTAAGTAAATAATTTCTTAGAAAATATATTATTATTATAAAAATATTAATTATTAATTAATATTATTTTTTAAAATTGATTTTTTAGTTTTTAAATAAATATTTATTTATTATATGAATTATAAAATATTTTTTATGGTTTTAACTTCATTTTTAAATCCTCTTTCTGAGGAAGCTCAAAATATTGTTAGAGAAAAAGCTGATTTAGCATCTGTTTTTGATGTTGATAATGATTTAATAAAAATAGTATCATTTTCTCCACATCAAAAAGTAGATGATGATTCTTTAATACCTAAATCTATTATTGAATTTGCTCAGAAACGTATTAAATGGTATATTGAAAGAAAAAATAATAAAAAGTATAATCAACATGATTATGAATATCTTTTTGTAGAAGATATTACACCTTATGATGTTATTGCATTTCATTTAACAGCTCAAGCAATTGCCTTTAAATTTAATTTTAATTCACGTGAAATGAAATTATTTGTTGATTGTGAAGGACAATTAATTGAAGATAGACTTAGTACTTTATTGTTAAGTGAAAAAAGAGAAGTTTTAGAGGAAATTTTAGGTCAATTAATGATTTCTGATACTGTAGAATGGACTTCACTTAAAGATATTATTGCTAGCCGTAAACTTTCTTTAACTGATTTAATAATTGATAATGGTGAGGTTATACTTGATAAATATGAATTTATTTCAAGATTTGAAGATGATTTTGATGATATTTCTGTAGATAAAATGTATGATGTTCTTGTTGGAGATAATGTTAAAGAACAAGTATTAATTAACACAATAAAACATAAAACTGAAGATTATATTAAAAAAATTCAAGAGAAATCTGAACTTATTGAGGTTCATCCTACTATTGCTGTTCTTGGAGATTTAATTGAAGAATTAATTGATAAAGAAATGTCTAAATATAGTTCATTTTATGCTAATATTAATAATCCTGATGGTATTATGTCTATTGGTAAATTAGTAAGAGAAGCATTTCCACCATGTATTCGTGAAACTATGAAAGGAGTCTCTTCTGGTGGTCGTAATGATGCTATTGTTCTATTTTTAACATCATTTTTATCATATGCTAGATTATATCCTGGAATATTTGCTCAAGGAGCTGGAGTAAAAGTTTCAGATATTGATAAAAATCTTAGAATTACTGAGAATGAAATTTTACCATTGATTTATGAAGCTGCAGATAATTGTACTCCTCCATTATTTGAAGATCAACCTCAAGAAAAAGTTAATATTATTTCAAAATTAGGTTTTGGAATGCATTCTGAACCTTCTTTAGAACATGAAGGAGAAACTAAATGGTATACTCCAATGAGTTGTGAGAAAGTTAAAATACATCTTCCACAGTTATGTAAAAAAGATAACTCTTGTAAAGGAATTACTAATCCTTTATCATATTATACTAGAGCTAAATGGAATCTTAAGAAACAAGGTAAATTAAAGGATAATGATGAAAAATAATTATTAGTTAAAAATATATATTAAGTAGTTAAATTTATGATTATTATTTTAATTAGAGGTTATAATTATGTTTGGTAAATCTTCAATACGTGAAAGAAGACAATTTTATAGGGAAGAGTGGTCTGTTAAAGATTTACCTGATTTTATTACAGATGAATTACCTAGACGTGAATTTGGTTTTGATCATTATGGTCGTGGACCTAATGATAGATATAAAGTTTTTAGGAATAAAGATATTTTAAGACGTTTCTTAATGAGTAAAGCTCCATTTGCAGCATATGTTTCTATTGCATATTATCTTAATCCTAAAAAAAGAGAAGGTTGGGAAAAAGCAGAATATGTTTTTGATGTTGATGCTAAAGATTTACCTATTCGTTCATGTGATTGTAAAGAAGGAGAAGTATGTGAAAAATGTTTAGGAGAAGCTTTAGATATTGTAAATAATCTTATTGATACATTAGATGGTAATTTAGGACTTAAAAATATTCATTTAATTTATTCTGGAAGAGGATATCATATTCGTATTTTAGATCCAGTTATGATGACTGGTGATAGTGATTTACGTTCAGAAGTTTTAAAGTATGTAGCTGGGGCTACAGTTCCTAGAAGTAGTTATCCTAATCCTGATCCAAGTATGGTTGCTAGTAATTTTAATTTTCAACATTTTATTATTCCTATTGGATATCATAAAATATTTACAGATAGACTTAAGTTTAATATACAACATTTAAAAGGTAATGAAAATATTGATGGTATTAATCCTAAATTATTAAAAGATATTATAAAATATAGGCACTTTTTAGATAACGATCAATGGGGTTTATTTAAAGGAAATATTGGTCCTAGAAGATATAATAATCTAGTAAGTGCTATGGCTAATGTTAATCTTGAAACTATTGATGCTAAGGTTTCTATTGATATTAAACGTATTTTAAGACTTCCAAGTTCTCTTCATTCTAAAGTTAGTATGAAATGTGTTGAAGTTAAAGATAGAGAGAATTTTGATCCTTTAAAATATGCAGTTCCTAAGTTTGTATATGAACGTAAGGACATTACAAAACCTGACAAATAGATTTTAGTTTATTTATATAAACTAATTTTATTTTTTTTAGTTATTTTAATAGTTTTTAGTTTATTTTTATAAAAATTAATTTTATTATTTTTTAAGAAAAGATTTGATATGGAATTATCCATATCTATTTGTTTTAAGAATTTAAAGATTAAATATTACTTATTTTTTAGTTTAAATAAATTTATTCATAATTTATTTGTATTTATTTAAATAAAATTTATTTAGATGTTTATTAATAACCATAGGTTATAACATATCCATTTTCATCACAAATTCTATAATATCCATCATCATAATTTATTCTATATTTTCCATCACCTATATCTTCACGTGATACTTCATGTTCTGATGGATTCCATCCATTTACTGTTTCAGATTCATGATGAACACTACTATCTCCATGTTTATATCTTGGATCTGTGTTGGATGGTCTATTTTTGTCAATATCACTTTCATTAGATGTTAAGTTATTTCCTACAATATCTTTTATTATAATTTCTTGTATTATAGAACTTTCATTGTATTCATTGTTTCCATTGTATTTTATATTAGCAGTATAATGTCCAGAATTATTAACATTAATTGCAATTCTCCCTTCTCCATTATTATCTGTTATTGTAGTATATTCGTTTACATTACCATTAGAATCAGTTAAAGTCATAGTAATATTTTGATTTCCAATTCCATTACCATTTTTATCTGAAAGTTTTATAATTAGTGGTTCTCCTTTATATAAGGTACTATTACCATTAATTGCTATATTTGTATTTTCTTTTGAAAAATTTGTATTATTAATTAAAGATATTCCAATAATAGCAACTAGAATTATTATAATTACAGATAAAATTATAATAATATTTTTATTTTCCATATTTTACCCCCATTATTAATAGTTAATATTATATATTTTTCATAAATATTATTAAAATTATCTATAATACTATGATATATTTAAAAATAGTTTTATTTTTATTAGTATATCCTTATTTTTTTTAAATATTTTAAAAATAGTTAGTATTTTTTTGAATAGTTTTTTTCTATTATTTAATTTTTTAAATAGTTTTTTAGATGTTTAATATTATTTTATTGTTTTTTGTTGTGTTTAAAAATAGTTTATATTTTTATTAAAGATTAATAAAGAAGAGATATTATCTTCTTGTTTTTTGTCCTGAATTTATGAAATTATCTAAATATTCAAGTAAATCATTTAAATCTTCTTTATTTACAATTTTTAAATAATTTTCAAGTAAATAGAATTTGCATGTTTTTAATGCAGGTTCTTTTAAGTTTTTACCAATTTTAATTCTATGTATATTTTCAGGTTTAAATATATGTTCAATAAAATCTGTTACATTAATAAATTCTCTTTTTTTATTTATAACTAAAAATTCATTTAAACAGTAACAGTTTTCACCATTTGCTTTTTTAAAGTTTTCACATGCTTTTTTAGCCCATATTTTTGGTCCATAATGAACTTTAATATTATTTAATTTGTAAACTTCCATTTCAAATATTAAAATTCCTTTATCTTTTTCATTAGTCCAATATCCACTTTTAAATACTTTAAAATCTTCTTCTTCAAATTTTTCTCTTAAGGATTCTTCAGTTTTCTTTAATTGTGGATGTAAAGTGTCTGCTACAACATTTGGAATATCAAATTCAATGATATATGTTTTTCCACCATGTTTTGTAAATTCATTAATTATTTTTTCTATAGTTAAATTATCTTTTTTAATTGGATAGAAAAATTCTATTTTATTATTTGATTTTTCAAAGTTTCTACATGCTTCAACAAATTCTTCCATTTTATCAATTCTTAATGCTGCACCTACATTACGATTTTTATCAGTTGGATCTATTGCTATAAGAGGATCATCAAATAAATCTGCAGTACCATAATTTTCAAGGTCAATAATTGTTCCATATTTCCAATTAGATACTTCTTTAATAAGATTTTCAAAGTTACCATATTTTATTATAAGCATTTCACATAAGTATCCTGCAAAACCACCTACTTTAAATTCAGATCCATAAACTCCAACACAATCCATAAATTGCTTAAGTAGTAAAACTTCAGGTATTTGTTCTTCTTTAAGATGTGATTTAATATATTTTGTATGTAATATTGTTCTATCTACTGCAGATTTCATTTCTTCAGCATTTTTTATATTATAACATGGTACAAAATCAATTTCGTAATTATCAATAATACTAGTTAAATATGGGTGTGATGCAAAATGTTGATTGCTTATACCGTTATTTTCTTCTGTAACTTTATATGCTATGTCTAAACCTTTTTCTTTAAGTGTTTCAATAGGTGTTTCAATAGGGAAACTAATAAAAATATCAATATCTGATTTTCCATGTAAAAATGTTTTTTTAGCTACAGAACCTACTTTTATACCTTCTGCATTAATATTATTCTTTTTACATATTCTGTTAATATTATCTATTAATTTATTTGATATTTCTCTGATTTCTTCTTTTTCAGTATTATTTGGTGTTATCTCTTTTAAAATTTCCCTATACGTCATAATAATCACAAAATAAATTTAGTAAAATAAGTATTAAATATAATATTTTTAGTATTTTATAGTATATAAATAAAAATAGTATATTTATTATTTTTATAAAAAAATAATAAATTTATTTTTATAAAAGGTTTTTATTTAAAAAATAGTATAATTATTATTTTTATAAAATTTAATTGTTTTTTATAAAATAATAAATTTAACTTTTAGATATTACTTAATTCTCCATTTACTAATGGATTAAATAAAAGTATATTTAAATCTTTTAAAAATTCGTTTTTATCTATTTTATCAGAATTTTTAATCCAATATTCTGTTGATTTTAATATTGCACCAGAATAATATTCTGCTATAATATTTGTAGGTACAGGATATTTTTTACCTTTTTTTATTTCTGAATTAAGGTTTTCTTTAATATTTTTTAAAACTATATTATATATTACACCTAATGATTCACTATGTTGGTTATTGTTTAACATTGCAAGATAAATATTTCTATTTTCATCAATATGATCTAAGTATGCTTTTGTTAGTATGTGATAATATTCTACAATATTATTGTATTCTTTATCTTGGATTTTATTATTTAATTCTTTAGTAAATTCATAAATACTTTTTTCTAATAATTTATATTTATCATTAAAATGATAATAAAATGTACTTCTATGGATTCCTGCTTCATTACATATATCAATTACCTTAATTTCTTCAAATGATTTAGTTTCTAATAATTTAAATAAACTATTTGATAATTTTTTAAATGTAATTTCTTTTCTAATGTCTGTTTTTTTATGTTTCATTAAATTCCCCATTTGATTTTTATATGTCTATTTTTAATAAAAAATTTTTATTCTTTGGTTAATATTTTCAAAATTTTTATATTAAAAAATAATTCTTATACATATGTT
>NZ_MRCT01000113.1 GCF_002208625.1 Methanobrevibacter sp. 87.7 | reverse complement strand
TAAATAATTAACAATTTATATATTCTTTATATTTTAATGAATTAACTATTATTTTTAAAAATTAGTTTTGGATGATTTTGTTTTTATTGTGTTATTTTAGAATTAATTTTAGGATAATTTTTTGTTTTATTGTGTGTTTTTAGTTTTGGATGATTTTGTTTTTGGTGTTTTTTTAGAATTAGTTTTTTAAAAGTATTTTTAATATTTTTTAATTAAATATTTTAAAATAAGTAAATACTTTTAATTAAGTTAATAATTAAAAATATTTTTATAATTTTTTCCTGGAACTGATCTTATTTTTGACTTAGATATATAAGACTTATTAACATTTTTAAAGTCAATATCTATTGAAAGTCCATCTATTGCAGCAATAGTTTTTACTCCAGTTTCGTGTTTAATTCTTTTAGCTTCATCTTTTGGATTACGTTTTAACATTTTAAATCCAAAATGAGTCATAATTGCTAATTTTGGCTCTACTTCATTTATAAGATTTATAAAATCATTACTACACATATGACCTTTTAATCCATTATTACCTGGACGAAGAATACTTCCAATTAATATATCTGCACCTTTATGATAATCTCCTAATTCATCATAATATTTTGTATCACTTGTATAAGAGATACATATGTTTTTAGTTTTTAATTGGAAACCAGTACCAAAGGGATCTCCATGAATGGTTTTTGTACCTTTCATTTTGAATTTTCCTAAATCGATTTCTTTTCCAGGTTCTAATATATAATTTTTAGAATGGCTTTTATGATAATTTGAAATAGAAGGACCCCATTTATCATATCCCTCCATTACACTTTTATTAGCAATAATACAACCTTTGTTTTTTGTCATTCCTTTGGTCATTGCTTCAATTAGTATTTCTGCATCATTATAATGATCAGTATGACAATGTGAAATGAAAATACCATCTAATTTAGTTGGATTCATTCCATATTGTAAAGTTCTAATTAATCCTCCTGGTCCTGGATCTACATGGAGGTTAAATCCATTTATGTTATCTATTCTAAATCCTCCAGTCATTCTTCTTTGACTGATTGTAGCGAATCTACCTCCACCAGTACCTAAAAATATAATTCTCATGTTCTTTTCTCTTTTAGTTTTATTTAAAAATTTTAAAATGTTTAATATTGTATATTAATACATTTTTACTATTTTTTATAGTATTATTTATTTAATGTATTAATATGTATTTTTGGGCTTATTTTATTAGATATGCTTTATGTATTACATAAAATAATATCACAGTTTAGTTTAATATTGTTTTTATCTAAACATAAATTTTCATCTTTTACAACAACTTTATCAAATTTTTGAACATAATTGGAAACTTCTATATCTTTAATTTCATTTCCATTATTATCTTTATCTATAAACATTATGATTTCTTCACCAGGTTTAGCAAGTACTTTCCAATCCATATCAAATGCTTGAACATTGTCTGCTAATTTTATTTTAAGGATTTTACCTTCATATGAATTAACAAAACCAACATCTCCTTTAGTGATTATTTTACTTGCAAATTCTATTGATTTTTGTTGACTTAGTAATTCTTCACTTAGTTTTTGTCTATATTTTTCTAATAATTTATTGTCTATTTCTTCAGTTTTATCAAGGTATTCTTGAGCAGTTACTTTATTAAGGTTATTATTTTTAGTGTATAATACTTCTACATTTTTTCCAACTGAAGGGGTTTTTGATGCAATTTCTTTAATTATATCTTCAAATATATCTCCTATATATTTTAAACTAAGATTGGATTTCCATCTTTCTTTAATTAAAGAGTTTGCTATAGATTTTGCAATTTTATTACCAAAGATTATGATTCCACTATTGCCTCTTTCTTTATTTTGAACTTCAGAACCTAATAATTCAACGATTTGATAACCATTACTAGTACCATATATACGTTTTCTTCTGATTTCCATTGTAGTTTTAGTTGAAACTTCACCCATTAATACTGTTTCAATTTTCTTAATTTTATTAACGTCATCACTAATTTTTAAGGTAATTTGTCTTTTAGCTGCTTCGTTGTATAATTCTTCATCGTTTCTAATTTTTCCGGAGTATAAATCTTCTTCTAATTTTTCTCTTTCTTCTTTATCTCCGAAATAAGCTATTCTTCTTTTATCACTAGCCATTACACAACCTTTTTTACCTATATAGGCAATAATTACACTCATTGTGGCACCTTCTATATTATTTTCTAATTCTAAAATAATAATTTTCTTTATATGTTATATATTATAATATATTGTTATATTAGTAATTTTTTGTATTATTTTTTCTTATTTAGTGAATTTAATTTTATAAAATATTTTTAAAATATTATTTTAACTTATGATAAATTATATATTATAGTTAATCAATATATTTTATTAGGTAAAATATTTTTTTACTAGGATGTGAATAAAAATGGAAATAAATGATATATGTAAATGTGAAGTATGTGGAAATATTGTAGTTGTAGCTGATGTAGGTGGAGGAGAATTAACCTGTTGTGGTCAAAAAATGACTAAATTAACTCCTGAAATTAAAGAAGAAGGAGGAGCAAAACACATTCCTATTATCAGTAAAGTTGAAGATGGAATTAATGTTAAACTTGGTGAAGTACCACATCCAATGGAAGAAGATCACTATATTAAATTTATTATTTTAACTGATGGTGAACAAACTTACAGAGTAAACTTAAAACCTGGTGATGCTCCAGAAGCTACTTTTAAAGTTACTGGTGATGCAGCAGATTATAAAGCTTGTGCTTACTGTAATAAACATGGTCTCTGGCCATCTGCTTAGATTTAATATTATTTAAGAAATTTATTAATTTAAATTTCTTTTATTTTGCTTTTTTCTTAGGTTTTTACTGTTTTTTAGTTTTTTTTTAATTTATTAAGTTATTATTTTTTTAATTATTTTATTTTAATAATTTAATATAAAAAATTCTTTATTTTATAATTATTAGTTTTTAATTGATTTATTTTAGTTTTACTTATTCGTAAAATATTATTTTTATTTATAATAAATTTTTATTTTGTTTTTTCTGTTTATATTAAAATTAATCTATTTAATTTTTACTTAATTTTTCATTTTTTTAATAAAATTTTCATTATTTTTAATAAAATGCATAAACTATAATATATTATTTGAATATATATTAAATTGTTAGATTAATATAAAAAAATTTTTAAAAATTTGATTAAAATGAATAGAAAGTTATTAGCAGTTGTAATTGTTTTACTTTTAGCAGTTATTGTATTTGGATTAATGTCTTCAAATATTGATTATGTAAATTCTTCAATTCCTGAAATAAGTAATGAAATTTCAACTGGAGATACAAATTACAATAATGCAGTTAAAGATATGAATAATAAACAATATGATAATGCAATAAATGAATTAAATACTGCTAAATCTGCTTTCTCTAATGCAAATTCATTACTAAATGATATAAAAAAAGAAAGTAGTATAAATAATGATAATATTTATTCTTCTTATATTGAATCTGCTAGTAATGAAGTGATTTATAAAGAAAATGCATCTTCTAATTTATTAATTGCAGTTAATGCATTTAAAAATAATAATATTCAAACTGGTAATAGTTATATTTATAACGCTGGTAATGATATGTCTCAAGCATTATTCTATCAGCAACAAAGGAATCAAATTGTAGAATCTAATCCTAATAAATTTAATAATAATACTATTATTTTATAATTTTATTATTTAATTGTAGATGTAAATTTTAAGGTTTTAATATAGTAAATTTACTTTTTAAATATTTATTATTTTTTTAAAATCTTTTTAATGAGTGAAAAAATGAAAGTTAAATGTCCTAATTGTAAAGGCAGAAAAACCATTGTAGTAGATTACAAAGAATGTGATGCTTGTGGTGGTACTGGATACGAAGATACAATAAATCTTGGTAACCATTTTAAAGGTATTAATAGTCATGCTAAGGCTAAATTTGATTTAGATAGTGCTGAAGACATTCCTTGTGAAGTTTGCAATGGTAAAGGACAAATTGAAGTTAAAGAAAAATGTCCTACCTGTAATGGAACAGGTTTTGTTAATGTATGTAAAGAATGTGGAAAGATTTTAAAAACTGAAAATAAAGATTACTGTGATGAGTGTATGAAAGATATAAAAGTTAATAAATCAAAAGAAAATACAAATACACAGGAAGAAGACAACAGTGTATATACTCTTGATCCTTTATGTGAAATGGAAGATTTAGAGGTTGGTAAATTTTATCGTGGTAAAATTACTAAAGTTGCTAAATTCGGTGTTTTTGTAAGTTTGAATAATCAAGTTTGGGGTCTAATGAGAACTGGTAAATCGGGTTATCGTGTTGGTCAAAGAATTAATGTTAAAGTTACTCAAATTAAATCTCGTAAACATGAAGTAGATATGGGACCAGTATCATTTACTAAATATACCCTTAAAAAGTTGAAAAAAGATATTGAAAGAACTAAAATTGAAGAACTTAATGAAGATGTAATGGGTAAAGTTGTTAAAATTCAAGGTTTAGCTGCTCAGATTCAACAAACTTCAGGACCTACTATATTTACAATTACTGATGAAACAGGAACTACTTATGTAGCTGCTTTCCAAGAAGCAGGTGTAAGAGCTTATCCTGAAATTGAAGTTGAAGATATGGTTGAAGTTGTAGGTGAAGTAAATAAACATGATGGAGATATTCAAATTGAGTCTGAATCAATTGAAAAACTTTCTGGCAATGCTAAAGATGAATTATATAAATTAATTGATGAGGCCCTTGATGAAAAAGCTTCAGTTGAAGATAATGACTTTTTAATCCAATCTGAAACTCTTGAAAAACTTAAACCTAAAATGATGGATGCTGCTAAAAGAATAAGAAGAGCTATTTTAGATGGTAGAACTGTTCTTTTAAGACATCATGCAGATGCAGATGGTATTTGTTCTGGTGTTGCAATGGAAAAAGCAGTAGTTCCTCTTATTGAAAAGGTTAATCCTGATGCTGATGCTAAATATCATTACTTTAAAAGATCACCATCAAAAGCACCATTCTATGAACTTGAAGATGTTGTAAAAGATTTATCTTTTGCTCTTGAAGATTTAGATAGACATGGACAAAAATTACCAATTCTTGTAATGTTAGATAATGGTTCTACAGAAGAAGATATTGTAGCACTTATGCAAACTAAAATTTATGATATTGAAGTTGTAGTTATTGATCACCATTCTCCAGGAGATGTTGTTGATGGTCGTGTACCTGTAGATGATTATGTAGATATGCATGTAAACCCATATCTTGTTGGTGGAGATTCACAAATTACTGCTGGAGCTCTTGCAACTGAAGTTGCTTGTTTAATTAATCCTGATGTTAAAGATCAAATTAAACATTTACCAGGTATTGCAGCTATTGGAGACCATGCAGAAAGTGATGAAGCAAATCAATACATTAAACTTGCTGAAGAATGCGGTTATTCTGAAGAAAATCAAAGAAAAATTGCAGAATGTACTGATTTTGAAGCATATTTCCTTAGGTTTATGAATGGTAGAGGAATTATTGATACTATTTTAGATGTAGATAATCATGATAAACATGAAAAAATGATTGATGCATTATATAAAGAGTATGAAAAACGTGTTGATACTCAACTTAAAGCAGCATTACCTAATGTTAAAAAGATTAAATTAGATAATGGTATTTACTTTAATATGATTGATGTTGAGAAATATGCACATAAATTTACATTCCCTGCTCCAGGTAAAACTTGTGGTTTTGTTCATGATAAAATTGCACAAGAAATTGGTGAAGATAAACCTGTAGTTACTCTTGGTCATGGACCTGACTTTGGTGTAATTCGTGCTACTGATGCAGTTAATGCAAATTATGGTTTTGATATTAATCAAATTATTCTTGATTTAATTGAAAAATTACCTAATGCTGGAATTGATGGTGGAGGCCATGAATGTGCTGGATCCATTAAATTCATTGAAGGATTTTCAAAAGAAGTTTTAATGGGCTTTTTAGAAGAAGTTAAAATTATGAATTTAAATTAAATTTTATTTAAAATTTATTTTTAATTCATGTATATTACTATTTATTTTTCAATTTTACTTGTTTTTATACTAATTTTTGTTTTTTAGTTCTTTTATTGTATAATTTGTTTTTTATTTTTTCTTTGTTTTTATACTAATTTTGTTTTTTTATTGTACTTTTTTATTAAATTCTACTTATTTTTTAATAATATATATTATTG
>NZ_MRCT01000112.1 GCF_002208625.1 Methanobrevibacter sp. 87.7 | reverse complement strand
TTTAAATACTTTTATATAATTTTATTATAACTTTTAATTTATAATTTATAAATTATAATATATAATTTATAACTTATAACTTATAATTTAAAATTTTTATATAAATTTTATTTTTTAATTTAAATTCAATATAAATTCTTTTATTTTATTTTGTGAATTTAATAAAAGATTTATAAACTTAGAAACTTAAAATAAACCTATGGCAAATTATATAGTACATCCTTTACTTAGAAAAAATACTGTTGAATCAAGAATCTATCAAAAGGTTCTAGCAGCAAATGCTCTTAAAAAAGGAAATACTATGATTGTTGCACCAACAGCTTTAGGTAAAACTATTGTAGCTGTTCTTGTAGCTGCAGATAGATTAGAAAAATTAAAAGGTACTAAAGTACTTGTTTTATCTCCAAGTAAACCTTTAACTATTCAGCATGAAGAATCCTTTAGAGAGTTTTTAACAGTTCCATGTACTGCACTTACTGGTTCTATTAAACCAGATGATAGAAAAGAAAGATGGGAAGAATCTTCTGTTATATGTGCTACTCCACAAACAGTTGAAGCAGATTTATTAAATGGAAGATATACTTTAGAAGATGTTTCTTTAGTAGTATTTGATGAATGTCATCATGCTGTTGGTTCTTATTCTTATGTTTATTTAGCAAATAGGTATATTCAAGAAAGAGATAATCATTTAATATTAGCTTTAACTGCTTCTCCAGGATATGATAAAGCTAAAATTAAAGAAGTTTGTGATAATTTATTTATTCAAGATGTTGTTGTTAAATCTGAAGAAGACCCTGATGTAAAACCTTATTTTAATCCAATTAAAATTGATTGGATTCCTGTAGAATTAGGTAAAGATCTTGAGAAAATACAATCATTACTTAAAAAATCATTAAAATCAAGATTAAAAGCTTTAAAAAATATGGGAGTTATTAATTCTATTACAGTTAATAAAAGAGATATTCTTAAAGCAAGAGGTAGAGTTCAAAATAAATTAGCTACTACAACTAATCCTCCTAAAGAATGTTATCAGGCTATTTCAATATTAACTGCAGTAATTAACTTACAACATGCTTTAGAATTAGTTGAAACACAAGGTGTAATAACTTTTAATCAATATGTACATAGATTAAGAAAGAAAAAAACTAAAGCATCTAGAAATCTTTTTATGGATCATAATTTTTCACGTGCTGTTCGTTTATCAAGTATTGCAGAGGAAAATGGTCACGAACATCCTAAACTTAGAAAATTAATAAGTATTCTTAAACAAGAACTAGGTTATGCTGATGGTCAAACTAGGTTAAAATCTTTACGTGAAACTGAAGATTCTCATGATAGTAGAACCTCTCCTAAAATTTTAGTTTTTACTCAATTTAGAGATACTCTTGAAATGATTCATCAAAAATGTGAAGATGAAGGTATTAAAGCTATTAAATTTTATGGTCAAGGTACACGTGATGGTGAAAAAGGTTTAACTCAAAAACAACAGCATGATATTATTAAAGCATTTAAAATGGGTATTTATGATGTACTTTTATCTACTAGTGTTGCAGAGGAAGGTATAGATATACCTGCTATTGATCTTGTAGTATTATATGAACCAGTACCTTCTGAAGTTAGGATGATTCAACGTAGAGGAAGAACTGGAAGAAAACATCAAGGTAGAATGAAAGTACTTATAACTAAAGGTACAATTGATGAAGCTTATTTCTGGTCTTCTAAACGTAAAGAAAGAAATATGAAATCACAATTAATTAATAATGATTTGTTTAAAAATATTAATCTTAATGCTGTAGAAAGAATGAATAGTGTTAAGAATATAAAATCAGTTGATAATCTTAATGAACTTAATAAAGAAGAAGATAAATTAAATAATAAAAATAAAAGAAAAAAAATTGTAGTTTATGCTGATTCAAGAGAAGGAAACTCAAGAGTTATACGTAATCTTGATACTATTGGTGTTAATGTTGAAGTTAAAACTATGACTGTTGGTGATTATCAAATTACTGATGATATTATTATTGAACGTAAAACAGCTAAAGATTTTGTAGATTCAATTGTTGATAAACGTTTATTTAAACAAGCAACCTTATTAAGAGAAGAATTTAAAAAACCAATAATGATTTTAGAAGGTAATGACTTTTATTCTGGATTTATTAATCCTAATGCTATTCGTGGAGCAATAGCTTCAATTGCTATTGATTTTGGAATAAGTATTATACCAACTCGTGGACCAGATGACACAGCAGCAATGATTAAACGTATTGCTATTAAAGAACAAAATGGTAA
Organism: Methanobrevibacter sp. 87.7; assembly: GCF_002208625.1. Lineage (GTDB taxonomy): Archaea > Methanobacteriota > Methanobacteria > Methanobacteriales > Methanobacteriaceae > Methanarmilla. Next base: position 4,033 of record NZ_MRCT01000112.1, on the reverse strand, counting down.
AACTCCAAATATTCAAATTAGAACTGAGAAAAAACCAGATAATCTTTGGGAACAACAACAATTTATTATTGAATCTTTACCGAATATTGGTCCTGTAACTGCTAAAAAATTATTAAAACATTTTGGTACTGTTAAGAATATTATTGATGCTTCAGTAGATGATTTAACTGAAGTTGAAGGAATTGGTAAAAAAACTGCTAAAGAAATTATTAAAGTTACTGAATCAAAATATTTACATTTTGAAAAAGATGATAAGAATAAAAGATTAATGTGAATTTAACTATTTAATATTTAAGATGATAAGAATAAAAGATAATGTGAATTTAACTATTTAATAATATTTTTTAAAGTATTTATTTCTAATTTAATGTATGATTAAATATTTTAAGTAATAAATATAAAAATTGATAAATAATCTTTAAACTTATATAATTTGGTGATAACTTGAAAGTTATTATGGATGAAAGAGGAAAAAAATATTTAATTCCTCAAGATAAAGAATTCCAAAGTGATTTAGGAATTATTAAAAAAGAACAGATGGAAAGAGCAACAATAGGAGATACTTTAACTACTCATTTAGGTAAAGATTTTAAAGTTATTAAACCTAATGTTAATGATTTCATTGATTTGATGGATAGAAGATGTTCTATTTTAATTCAAAAAGATATAGGAGTAGTTCTTTCACATACTGGATTAGGTTCTGGTGATCGTGTTGTAGATGCAGGTACAGGTGCTGGAGCTAGTGCATTAAATTTTGGAAATGTAGTAGGTAAAACTGGACATGTTACCTCATATGAAATAAGAGAAGATTTTGCTAAAGTTGCAAGTAAAAATATTGAAAACTTTGGTTTAACTAATATTATTATTAAAAATCAAGATATAAAAGAAGGTATTGAAGAAGAAGATCTTGACTTAGTATTTCTTGATTTACCTAAACCTTATGAAATATTTGAAAGTGTTTGGGATAGTCTAAAATTAGGCGGATGGTTAGCTGTTTATGCTCCATATGTTGAGCAAGCTGAACTTGCATATAATATTTCTAAAAAACTAGGTTTCTCAAATATTGATATTCTTGAAACTTTAGAACGTGGTATTGAGGTTAGAAATCAAGGTATGAGGCCTAAAACACGTATGGTTGGTCATACTGGTTATTTAATCTTTGCACGTAAATTATAATTTTTTTTAATACTTTTTTTATTTATTTTGTTTTTTGTTTTAGTTTTTATTAAATATAAAATTGTTTTTAAAATTAAATCTTCTTGTAGTAAAATATTTTCTTATTAAAAATTAGTTTCTTCTAATAGATTATATTATTAGTAAAATATTTTGTAATAGTGGTTATTTTTTTTAGAAATTTTATATTATTCTTGAAATAATATAAAAATACTTAAATTTATAAAATATTTTTTTTAAAAAAAGAAATACAAATATTATTATTAATATTTGTATTTAAATTGTTTAAATTTCTCCATCATCATTGTTTTTTCTATGTTTATATCCTAAAATAAGTAAGATTGCTACAATAATTATAATAATTGCTATTGGTATTGTATATGAATTAACATTATTATTTGGATTATTTTTATTTAATTCATAAGCTTTTTCATCTGCTGCAGAACCTCCATTTTCTCCTGGAGAAGCAGCTGAAATAGTAGCTAAGAAATCATTAGAACTTCCTACATTACTTCCAGTAGAATTAGTTCTTATTCTATTTAATCCATTAGTAATAATGTTTCCACCAAATATTGCTCCATTTGGTCCATTAATACTTATATTATTATTTCTACTGTTACCATTATTATTTATAGTAGATCTACTATTACCCTTATTATTTATAGTAGAACTGCTATTATCTTTATTTATATTAATACCAGTACCATTTGAACCTTCTGCAGTATTATCTCCTATTTTTAGAATAACTTTTTTTACATTATGTGAGTAATCTTTATTTTGATATTGTTTTACCCATGATGGAAGTTCATCTTCAGGCATTTCATTATTGTCTGAATCTAAACCAGTATTATATCTTTTAATATTATTATAACCTATAATTATTATAGCTTTGTTTCCTTCAAGATATTTTGTTTGTATTTTATTATATGTAATTTCACTGTTTACAACATCTTGACCTACACCAAGAGAAATTCCATAGTAACCATTAGTAACTACTTGATTATATTTAATTTTGTAGGTATGATCTCCACTTGTACCTTGTGTATAACTAATACCATATATGTTACCTTTGTCTTTATCTCCATTAGTATTAACATATATTGTATTGTTTAATACAGTATCATTAGAATCTTGTAATTCAACACCAGATACTAATGCCCAAGATTGAGTACTTGCAAAACCAGTAATATTAATAAAATTACTTATAATGTCAATTTTAGTATCACCATAGTAATTATTAGAGTATATACCTATATTTGGTCCATTGTTTATTGAAGTTAAATTGTTATATGCAATTTTAATATTTGCTGATGGACCATTAATTTGTATAGGGTATGCTGTTCCTGCAGCTTCTTTTCCACCATCAGTTCTTATATGTATATTATTATCGATTATTGTAACATCATTCATAATATACACATCTAATCCATATAGATAATTATCAGTACCTTTTGGTGTAACAAAATCTTCTTCTATAATAGTATTATTTTTAATAACTGCATTATCACATCTATAGAACATACAAGCATCTAAAGTAGGATATTCTTGAATTCCACCTGTGGAATTTGCAAAGATATAGTTATTAATGAAATTTATACTATTACATGAATCTGCACCGAAAGCTAATACTGAATCCATGCTGATTCCACCAAATATTCCAGAATCCCAACTAACGGATCTTAAGGGTAGTTTAGCATTGATTTTATTTCCATAAATTAATGCATCATTTGTATTTTTGACTATTACACCATAATTGTTTCCAAAACGTTTAGAATTACCCCAAACATTAATAGTGGAATTAATTAAATAGAATTCATTAAGGTAATTTTCAGGTCCTTTTACTAATATACCTATACCTGTTGATTCATCAGGTATTGTATAATTTAAAGTAATATTATAAAGAGTGTTATTGTCTTTCCCTACAAAAATTCCTGCATTTTGATTATTTGGATAAGTACTATTTAAACATAGGTTAAGGTTTTCTAAGAAAATTCCAGAACCATTAAGATTAAATACAGTATTATAAAATAGTGTATTATTACCTGTAATTGTTACGTTATCGGAATTTATACTAATAGTTCCTATATCTTTAAATTCACCTTCAAATACAAGAATTCTATCAGAATATTCTGGTTTTAATATATTATTTTCATCAAAATAATTATAGAAACTAGTTTTATTAATAATGTAAAAATTATTATTGTCTATAACTTTTGTATTATTATCGAGGGTATTTGTAGTGTTACTCTCATATTTCAATGAATCAGAAGAATAATCTGATTTTTTAACATTAGTTTTATTCTCATTAATAAGTTTATTTGAGTTTTGATTAATTGTATTTATAGAATTTTCTGATATATTATTAATTTGAAAATTTTCAGATAATTCTATATTATCCTGTATATTTGTTAAATTAGTATTATTTGTATTTGTAGCACTTATATTACTTATACAGCAAATAAGAATAATTAAACATAATGTAAAAAATAATATTTTCTTATTATTTTTCATCATATTTTCCTCCAATTTAAAATATATTATTTGATTTTTAAATTTTAATTTAATTTCATATCTTAAAATAGTATTTTAATAATTTCTTAAAGCTATGAATTTTAATTTAATATTAAAATTTATTTGTTAATTTTTAAATTATAATTGATTACAGTTTTAAAAAAAATAGAAAATATTTAATCTTTAAAAACCTTTAAAATAATTTTTATTAATTTAAGAGTTTTATTTTATAAAGTTTTAATATTTTCTAATTAAAATACTTTTTATATTTTTTAAGATATATTTTAATATTTAATTTATTTATTATTTAAAATTTTATATAGTATAATATTTTTTTAATTATTAATCT
>NZ_MRCT01000111.1 GCF_002208625.1 Methanobrevibacter sp. 87.7 | reverse complement strand
ACTAATAAAACTTAAGCTAAAAACCAAATTAAATATCATCATAATTAAAACTAAACAAAATTTAACCTAAAAAATGTTAACTACAATTATAATTAAAACTAAATAAAACTTAAGCTAAAAACCAAATTAAATATCATCATAATTAAAATCAAAAATATCGGGTCTTGAATAATGTCCACATACATCAAATTCCATTCTACTTTCAATAACTTTATTCATATCAAGATCTGCATATATAATACCTTCTTTATCCCATAAAGTTTCTGAAACTTCATGACCATAAGGATCTATTATACAAGTTCCACCTCTACATACATTATCATCTAATTTAGATAATTCTTCAATATTAGTTGATTTTGGATAATCTGATTTTTTAAATACCATATTACAATTTATAAAATAACAATGCCCTTCAATAGCAATATGTCTTATTGTATTCTGCCATTCAGGATTATCATTAGTATTTGGAGAAATATATATTGAAATTCCTTTATCATATAATGCAAAACGTGCAAGAGGCATATAACTTTCCCAACAAATTAAATTTCCCATTGGACCCCATGGAGTTTTCATTACAGGGAAATACTCTTTATTTGCATCACCCCATATTAAACGTTCAGAACCAGTGGGTTTTAATTTACGATGATTTAAAGTTTCACCATCAGGTGAAATCATCATATTAGAATTATATAAAGTAGCAGTTTTTGAATCCCTTTCAGAATAGCCAATACTTACATAAACATGATTTTTAACAGCAGTATAAACTATTTTATTCATTTCAATACCATCAAAGATAATTGAATTATCATAATAATTTTTCCATTCTTTACGACCTTCATCATCTCTATTACCTATACTGAAACCAAAGTTCATACCATAAGGATAACCTGGAATAAATAGTTCTGGAAATACTACTAATTCTGCACCATTTTTTGCACATTCTTCAATTAAATTAAGTACTTTCTCAAGACACTTATCTTTATCAAACATTATAGGACTTGCTTGTACAACAGCTATTTTACAAATTTCTTTTAAATTCTTCATATTAATCCTCTCTTAAATAAATTAACAATCGTTAAATTATATTTAATATAAAAATAATAAACCTTTTGGATTAATAAAATTTATAATAATTTAATAATTTATAAAAGATTAATAGATATAAAAATAGCATAGAACAATAAATTAAAAGAAAAAATACACTAAAAATAAATAAGAAAATAATAAAACAAGAAAAAATACACTAAAATACACTAAAAACAAGAAAAATATAGAAAAAAATAAACAACTAAAAAAATAAATAAAACCTAAAATTAAAAAAAAGTAAAAATTAGATAAAAACTAAACTATCGTTTTTTCCAGGTTTGTTTAGCTCCTCTACCATGTTTACTTCCAGGTTTTTTATAACCAGATTTAGGTCTGGTTCTTTTATTGGTTCCTCTAACTTTTGCCATGTTTTCACCTAAATTTATAATTTATTAATAAAAAACAGTATAAAAATAAATTTTATACCCCGATAATCAATTAAAGTTAAATCTTTAATTTAATTAACATGATTTAAAAAAATTCATAAAATAGAATATTTTATTTAACATTAAATTATTTCTCTAATATAGTATATAATAGTTTCCATCAAATAAGAATTATATAATAATTTAAAAGGAAATTAAAATAATTAAAATAGAATAATATAAAATTTTAAAATTTATTAAAAACAAAATAAGAACTAATATAAAAAAATTAAGTTTCATTAATAACTTAACGGAGGAATTATGAACTGCAAAATATGTCCTCATTGTAAAACTTATAGTGATGCAAATAATATAAAATGTGCTGTATGTGGAATGAATTTACCTAATGTAATATATGATGAAGATCAATTAAAAGATGAATTTAAAACATCAAGAAAATATATTGAACGAAAATTATCATTATATGGTCTTTTTTCAGAATTTAAAAAACTATTAGCCAATGAATATAACATTAGACGTAATGATGAAAAAAATAATATTACATACAATGTAATAATGGAACACTTTATATATCAAACACAATTAAATTCATCAGTAAAAGAAAGGTATTTACAGTATGCAAATAAACTAAATAATTTTAAAAACATGCCTGAAAACCAATTTAAAGAATTAGTTTACAATGATGCAAAACAAATATTTTTTAATATGTTAAAAAACAAAGGAATTAAATTTAATATATACAAACATATTCCAGAACATACTGTACCAGTTACTGTTATAAAAAATAAACATGGAGCTGGAACAAAGATGGTTGCAACTGGTTTATTTGGTGTAGTTGGACTTGCAGGAACAAATGGAGTTAAACAACAAACAGTTAATCAAATAGTACCTGCAAGAGATGAAATTGAAAAAAATGTAAACATTATCTTAAATGAAGATAATATAAGTATCCAATTTATAGATGAAGAACATGGTAAATTACCTAAAAATACTTATAATTGGAATCAAATTACAGAAATGGACTCTGATAATTATTTAAAATCTGATGAATTTGAACCAATATTATTAATAGATTTTGATGGAAAAGAAATAATACAAAGTATAGAAAATATCTATTTCAAATTTTTAGTAGAAAGTCATAAATTAAGAGAAATTATAGATTATGGTGAAATTAAAGGTCTACTAATAAATGATTTTAAAAAATATATAAATAATCATGCTTATGGAAAATATGTTAATAAAAACATAGATGAAGCAAAAGAATTAGAAGAATTTTATAATCTTAAAGAAAGGGGAATAATTAGTGAAAGAGAATATCAAAATAAGAAAAATGAAATTCTTGGAATAAACACTAATACAAATACAAAAATAGGAAATAAAAACTTCTGTCCAAATTGTGGATCAAAAATAGTAGATAAAAATAATAATTATTGTACAGAATGTGGATTTAAACTTGAATAAATTATACCCTTAAATAAATGTAGAAAACATACTAAACTCTCTAAAATAAACATAAGACAAAAGAAATTACACAACAAATTCTAAAAATAAAAAAAACTTAAAACATGAGAATAATAGAAAAAGCTTAAAAAAAGTGTTTAAAAATAATAGAAAATACTATTTAATCTATTCTCTACCTTAAAAATATATAAAAATAATAGAAAATACTATGTAGTGTATTCTCCATTAATTTTAACATAATCATAGGTTAAATCACAACCCCATGCAGTTGCTTCACCATCAGATAAATTAAGATTGATATCAACAACAATATCATCATTAGCCATTAATTTTTCAGCTAAATCAAGATATTTAGTTCCATCAAATGCTAATATTTCCCCATTTTTAACAAGATAAGTTGATTTATCAGATTTTGGATTATTAAATAAACTTTCATTACTTATTGCAATTGAAATAATATCTGGATTCATTTCACAACCAGAATATCCTACTGCAGAAACAATTCTTCCCCAATTAGGATCTTCACCAAATATTGCAGCTTTAAATAACATTGAACTTGCTACTGCTTTTGCAGCTAATTTAGCATCTCTTGGAGATGTTGCACCATGAACATTAACTTCTAAAAATTTACTTGCACCTTCTCCATCACGAACCATTTTTTGAGCAAGATTTACACATAAATAACTTAAAGCATTTTGGAATTTTTCATTAATTTTACCACCATTTGCAACACTTACACCTGATTGACCATTAGCCATTAAAATAGCTGTATCATTAGTACTTTCATCACCATCAACAACAATCATATTAAAACTTAAATCAACTGCATTTTTTAATGCAATTTTAATAGATTCAGGAGCAATAACTGCATCAGTAACAATGAAACATAACATAGTACCCATATTAGGTGCAATCATACCAGTACCTTTACAAATACCACCAATTTTAACTGGTTTACCATCAATATCAACTTCAACTGCAAATTCTTTAGGTACTGTATCAGTAGTCATAATTCCTTTTGCAGCTTCAAGAGAAGCTTCTAGAGAATTATCTAATTTTTTAGAAACTTTTTCAATTAATGGTTCAATAATATCCATTGGCATTTTTCTACCAATAACTCCAGTAGAAGAAGATGCAATTTCAGAACTTGGAATATTTAATAATTTACTTGCATTAGATACAATCTCATCACAATCTTTAATTCCTTGTTCACCAGTAAAACAATTTGCATTACCACTATTTACAATTACAGCAGATAATTTACCATCTTGAATAACTTCTTTAGTGTGAATAATTGGAGCTGCTACAACTTTATTTGAAGTAAATACTGCAGATGCATTACTATTTGGAGATACAATAATAGATACCCCATATTTTCCTTCTTTAATTCCTGCAGCTTTTACATTATCAACAGCACATATTCCTCCATCAATAACATTAACATAATCTTGTTTTTTAAACATATTCATCATCAATTAAAAATATTTTATAATAAAATCAAAAAATAATCGTTACCAATTTAATATTATATTTTATTCTTTTTAACTATTTAGTATAATTAAATAAAATAGTATAAATTTCATTTTAAAAATAATTTAATAAAATTAATAAACTAATAAATTTTAGTTAAAATAGTATTTTGACACTATAGACTTAATAAAATACAGAAAATAAAAAATTAAATCATTAAAAAACATATTATTAAAACAAGAAATAATACACAGTAAAAAAAAAATACACCATTTAAACAAAAATATTAAAATAAAAACAAAAAACTGCTTAATCAAAAAACAATAAACAATGAAAAAAAAAACTAAAAAATCATGATTTTAATAGACTACATATATCAGAAGGAAGTTTAAGTAATATAAATAATTATAATAAACTTATTATTTTAATTTAAGGATAAATTAAATAGTATATTTAATAAAATAATTTAAGTAAAATAAGCATAATTTTAATTTAAACTAATAAAAAATTATCATTAAAAATTAAAATAAAACATAAAAAAACATGATAAAAAAATAAAAAAATCTGCAATAAACAAAAAAAAACACAGTAAAACAATAAAAAATCAACAAATAAACAAAAAAAAACACAGTAAAACAATAAAAAATCAACAAATAAACAAAAAGAAAAAAACACTGCAAATCAGTAAAATAAATCAGAACAGAAATTAAATCAATAAAAACAGATGCAATTACAATTACATTACAAACAAAAATATTATAATATAAATAAAACCCATAAACTATAAAAAACCAAAAAATATTCCTAAAATTTAGTATTAAAGCAATAAATAGTTTATAAATCATATAAAAACTAAAAAATCCAATAATATCAATTAATACGATATTATATTATCTACATAATATCTACTTTTAAATTAATTAATTATAACTAATTTCCATATGGATCTTTATAGTAAGAAGTACCTACAATATTCTTATTACTACTATCAAATTGAAGTAATTGATTAGATCTAATAAGAGATTTAGAATCTATGTCATGACTGTCTAATATAGTATATTTAGCATGTCCAGTACCAAATATTTGACTATTTTCTACAGGAATCAAATAAACATTTCTCCAAAGTTTATCTTTACCAGTTACTCCATCAAAATCTGCATCACAACCACCTTTAGATTGATCACAAGTAATTTCTCCTTCAGGAACAGTATTAGTTCTAGAAGTATCTTTTGGAGTATCTGTTAAAGTTCCAAATTTATGACAGAAAGGACAATAATTAACCCAAGATCGAGTATAACTTTCATAAGGTAATCCTGTATCGACACTTGGTTTCATTGTAACAGTTATAACCGGTACTAATTTACCCTGAGGAGCATTATCAGTAGTTGAATATTGGACAGAAGCATTAGTGTTTTGATTACTTTCAATAATAGCATTGTAAGCAAAAACAGAACATAAAATTACTGATACTATTAAAAGTAATAATACAAAAATAAAAGTATGTTTAATCTTCAATAATACTCCTCCCAAAAATTTTACATATGTTAAAAAAAATTTAAACCCCATATAAAAATAAATTTTTAACATATAGAATTAAATTATGAAAACCCTATAATCATATTAAAAAATTATAGTTATAAGTTATAACTTGTTGTTTTTACCAATAAAAATTTTATTATCAAATTAAACATTAACCAACATTATATATAAAATTTTTTGTAAAAATAAGCTAGTTATAAGTTTTAAGTAAAAATTAAAACTTAGTAAACTGTGTGCAAAATGTGAAAAAAAGCCATAAAATTGAATAAATCTATTTTAATAAAGTAAAATTAAGTTATATAATGAAAAACGAATAATATAATAAAATTAAAAAATATAATATAATTAAAATAAATTATAATAGTTTTTACTATTTTTAAGCTAAAATATTAAGAAATTATATA
>NZ_MRCT01000110.1 GCF_002208625.1 Methanobrevibacter sp. 87.7 | reverse complement strand
AAATTATATATTATTGATCTTTTTAAATGAATTTAAAAACTATTTTGATTCTTTAACTGGTTCTTTAGTTAAATTCTCATGAATAAGTTCTTTAGCAAGGGGAGTAATATTTTCTGTAAGGATTTCTTTTAAGAATTTACCAGTATAAGTTCCAGATTCTGCAACTTCTTCAGGAGTTCCTTGAGCAATTACTTCTCCTCCACCATCTCCACCTTCAGGTCCTAAATCAATAATATAATCTGCAGTTTTAATAACATCAAGGTTATGTTCAATAACTATTACTGTGTTTCCTTTATCAGTAAGTCTTGATAAAACACTAAGTAAACGTTTAATATCTGCAAAATGAAGACCTGTAGTAGGTTCATCAAGAATATATAAGGTATTACCTGTAGACTGTTTAGATAATTCTTTAGCTAATTTTACTCTTTGTGCTTCACCACCAGATAAGGTAGTAGCAGGTTGACCGAGTTTAATATATCCTAAACCAACATCATATAATGTTTGTAATTTTCTATGAATTTTAGGAATGTTTTCAAAGAATTCTAAAGCTTCTTCAACAGTCATTTCAAGAACTTCATAGATATTTTTACCTTTATAACGAATATCTAAAGTTTCTTCATTGTAACGTTTACCTTTACATTCTTCACATGGTACATATACATCTGCTAAGAAATGCATTTCAATTTGAATAATACCATCACCATGACAAGCTTCACATCTTCCACCTTTTACATTGAAACTAAATCTTCCAGGTTTATATCCTCTTGCTTTAGCTTCTGGTGTTTGTGCAAAGAGTTCACGGATTGGTGTAAATAATCCAATATATGTAGCAGGATTACTTCTTGGAGTTCTACCAATAGGAGTTTGATCTATTATAATTAATTTATCAATGTTTTCTGATCCTTCAATAGAATCATGTTCTCCAGCAAATGCATATTTATGGTTTAAAATACCATTTAAACCTTTATTTAATATTTCATTTACTAAACTACTTTTTCCTGAACCACTTACTCCAGTAACACAGGTAAATAATCCAAGTGGGAATTTAACATCAATATTTTTAAGGTTATTTTGACGTGCACCTTTTACAGTAATAAATTTACCATTACCTTTACGTCTTTTATCAGGTATTGGAATAGTTTCTTTACGTGAAAGATATCTTCCAGTTATTGATTTATCTGATTCCATTATCTCTGCAGGAGTACCTTGAGCAATAACTTTACCACCATGTTCTCCAGCTCCTGGACCAATATCTACAACATAATCTGCTGAAAGAATTGTTTCTTCATCATGCTCTACAACTACTAAAGTATTTCCAAGGTCACATAGATGATTTAATGTGTTTATTAATTTTCTATTATCTCTTTGATGAAGACCAATACTTGGTTCATCAAGAATATATAAAACACCTACAAGTCCAGAACCAATTTGAGTTGCAAGTCTAATTCTTTGAGCTTCTCCACCAGATAAAGTACCTGATGATCTTGATAAACTAATATAATCTAAACCTACATCAACAAGGAATTTTAATCTTGCTTTAATCTCTTTAAGTATTTCATTACCAATGAATTGTTCCCTTTCTGTAAGTTCAAGTTCATTGAAAAATTTATATGACTTTTTAATAGACATTTCACAGACTTCTGCAATATTTTTACCACCAACAGTAACTGCAAGAATTTCTGGACGTAAACGTCTACCTCCACATACATAACATTTTCTATCACTCATATATTTTGAAATATTTTTTCTATTCCAATTAGATTTAGTTTCAAAGTATAATCTTTGAAGTCTTATAACTACACCTTCAAAACGTCTATTAACCATATATGAACGATTTCTTCTTTTAAAATTAAATGCTATTCTTTCATCTGTACCGAATAATATGATATGTTGATATTTTTTATCTAAATCTTTAAATGGAGTATCCATAGAAAAACCAAAATGATTTGCAACTGCATTTAACATTTGATGATAATAATTATCTTGATTTTTGGATCTACTCCATGGTACTACTGCACCTTCATTTAAAGATAAACTTTTATCAGGAACAACTAAATCTGGATCAATCTCCATTTTAGAACCAATTCCTTTACATTCAGGACATGCACCTTGTGGAGAGTTAAATGAAAACATACGTGGAGTTAATTCTTCAAAACTTAATCCACAGTCTACACATGCAAAGTCTTCAGAATATAATTTTTCATATTCTTCACTATCTTTTGGTGAATATAAGACTTTTACAACACCATCACCAAATTTAAGCGCAGTTTCAAGAGAATCAGTTAATCTTCTTTTAAAATCAACTGTATTTCTTATTTTAAGTCTATCAATAACAATATCAATTGTATGTTTATTATTCTTTTTAAGTTTGATATCCTCTTCTAAATCTCTTATTTCACCATCTACTCTAGCACGTACAAATCCTTTTTCTCTAAATTCTTCAAAGACTTGATTATGTTCTCCTTTACGATCTTTGATAATTGGAGATAAAACTTGTAATTTAAGACCTTCCCCTTCTTCCATTATAGATTCAGCAATTTGACCTATAGTTTGATGAGATATTTCTTTACCACAATTTGGACAATGAGGAATACCAATACGTGCATATAATAATCTTAAATAATCATATATTTCAGTAATAGTACCTACAGTGCTTCTTGGATTAACTTTAGTTGATTTTTGATCTATTGAAATAGCAGGAGATAAACCTTCAATATAATCAAGTTCTGGTTTATCCATTTGACCTAAAAACTGTCTTGCATAAGAAGATAATGATTCTACATATCTACGTTGTCCTTCAGCATAGATAGTATCAAAAGCAAGGGAGGATTTTCCAGAACCACTTAAACCTGTAATAACTATAAATTCATCTCTTGGAAGAGTTAAATCTATATTTTGAAGATTATGTTCTCTTGCTCCTTTAATAACAATCTCTTTTTTATTGGATCTTCTTACCATATTTTCACCATTTTATAAAAATATTTAATTGTTAATTAATATCCTATAAATTTATAACATTAATTAATATTTAATCGTATGTTATAAAACTATTCTTTATTATATTATATTTTTATATATAAAAAAATATGTTTTAATAATTAAAATTTAAATGTTTGTATTAAATCATAAATTTAAACTAAGTTTATAATTAAAATTTATTTTTATTTATTAAACGTTAAATTTAAATTAACTTTAAATAAAGATTTATTTTTCTTATTAATCTTTAAATTTAAATTAACTCCTAATTATAACATATTTTTAAGTTCAACAATTTGATTTCTTAATTTTGCTGCTCTTTCAAAATTTAAATCTTCTGCAGCATCAGCCATATCTTTTTGTAAATCTTTAATAAGAAGTCTAAGTTCATCTTTAGGCATTTTCTTAATTTCAGCAACTCTTTTAGTATCTTTTTCTTCTTTTTTATCTTTAAGAGTTCTTTCTGTAGATTTAGGTGTAATACCATATTTTTTATTATATGCCATTTGTATATGACGTCTTTTATCTGTAATATGTTTTGCATTTTTAACAGAATCAGTCATATTATCAGCATACATTATTACTCTACCATGAACATTACGAGCTGCTCTACCAATAGTCTGTATTAAAGAAGTTTCACTTCTTAAAAAACCTTCTTTATCAGCATCAAGTATACCTACAAGAGCAACTTCAGGTAAATCTAATCCTTCTCTTAAAAGGTTTACACCAACAATACAATCATATGTTCCACGTCTTAAATCATCAATGATTTCAATACGTTCAAGAGTATCAATTTCAGAGTGAAGATAATGAACTTTAATACCTATTTTAGCATAATAATCAGTTAAATCTTCAGCCATACGTTTAGTTAAAGTTGTAATTAAAACACGTTCATTGTTTTTAATACAATTTCTAACTTCACCAAGTAAATCTTCAACTTGATTTTTAACAGGACGTATAATAACTTCAGGATCAACTAATCCAGTAGGACGAATAATTTGTTCTACTACATTAGTACTTCTTGAGAGTTCATATTCACCAGGAGTTGCAGATACATAAATAACTTGATCTACAGATTTTTCAAATTCATCAAAACGTAATGGTCTATTCTCTTTTGCTGAAGGTAATCTAAAACCATAATCAACAAGTGTTTGTTTACGAGCTCTATCACCATTATACATTCCACGAATTTGAGGTACTGTAACATGAGATTCATCAATTATAGTTAAAAATTTATCTGGGAAATATTTAAATAAGGAATAAGGCATATCACCCCATTTACGTCCAGATAAATGCATAGAATAATTTTCAATACCAGAACAATATCCTACTTCTTGAAGCATCTCCATATCATATTTTGTTCTTTGCTCTAATCTTTGAGCTTCAACATATTTACCTAAAGAATTAAGTTCTTTTAAACGGTCATCAAGTTCATCATTAATATCTTTAAGTGCTTGTTCAAGTCTATCTTGACCTACAATAAAGTGTTTTGCAGGATAGAACATATATCTATCAAGTGATTCCATCTTTTTACCAGTCACTGGATTTATAATTGAAATAGCATCAATTTCATCACCAAATAATTCAATTCTTATAGGTGGTGTACCATGAACAGGATTTACTTCAATAACATCCCCACGTACTCTGAATTGACCTCTTTCAAATGCAATATCATTTCTTTCATATTGAAGGAAAATTAATCTTGATAAAATATATGATCTATCATATTCATCTCCAACTTCAATACCAAAAGCAAATTCACCATAATCTTGTGGAGAACCAATACCATAAATACAACTTACACTACTTACTACAATAACATCATCACGTGAAAGTAAAGATTGTGTAGCAGAATGTCTCATTATATCAATATCTTCATTAATTGATGATTCTTTATCAATAAATGTATCACTATTAGGTACATATGCTTCAGGTTGATAAAAATCATAGTAACTTACAAAGTATTCTACTGCATTTTCAGGAAAAAAAGCTTTAAACTCTTCATACAATTGAGCAGCTAATGTTTTATTATGAGAAATGATTAAAGTAGGTTCTTGAACCTCTTTAATAATATTTGCCATAGTAAATGTTTTTCCAGAACCAGTTACACCAAGTAATGTTTGTTCATGCATCCCTTTTTTTACACCATTTACTAAAGAATTTATTGCTTTAGGTTGATCACCTAATGGTTTAAATGGTGAATGTAATTTAAATTCTTTCATAATATCATTAAATATATAAAATTATTCTTAATTCTAAAATTAAAATTTATAATTAACTTTTAATTTAATAAGCTTTAATTAAGATTTAATTCATGCTAGAAATTAAAACTTAAATAATTAAATACGAAATTCAATTAATTCAAACCTAAATAATCAAATTCAAAAATACAAAATTTAATACATAAATCCAAACCTAAATAATCAAATTTCAGTTTATTAAATTAATTCTTTAATTAGTTTCTAATTTTATACATTACCAAATATATAAAATTATTGTTTAAAAATTATATTTGAAGTATAACATTTGTTTAATATATATGTAAACTTTTAATTTTAAAAATAAATTCTCTTTAATTAATAAAATAATATAATTATTCTCTTTAATTCAAATCATATGGACTAATTATAAAGTTTTATTAATTATATGGATTGAATAAAGTTATTTTCTTATAACTTAAATTTTATTTATATTAAAATAAATTAAGTATAAATAAATTTGTTTATATTAAAAAATAAAAGTTTCTCTTTAATATTAAATCATTAATGAAATAATAAAAATATACTCTTAATAATTTTTCTATATTTACTATAATATATAGTATATAATAAAAATTGTTTTTCCTTAGAGCATATGAAAAGTAATATTTTTATTAAAAATAGTAATTAGTAAAGTAAAAATCATCATTAAAAATAGAAATTCAAAACAAAAAACCCAAAAATAGAAACAATAAGCAAAATGAGATTAAATTATAAAATAAAAATTAAAAATTCAATATTTAATCATCATTTTGTATTTTAAAATTAAAACTAACTGCATGATATGGTAAATCACAACAAGGAACAACACGTTGACATTTATATGATAATTCACCATATTTTGATAAAATATTTTCAGCTTTTTCATTAACTTCATTAACTACTTCCGCTTTATGAATTCTAAAATTACCCATAAATGTAGTAGCATTAGCTAAATTCAAAACAGTTAATTTATCCATTTTAGATGGAAGATCATATTCTTCTAAAAGTGTGTTAATTTTTAATACTACTTCATCATTTATCTTATCTTTATCTTCTTTTGATAACATTATATCCCCTACACAAATCTGTATCTATTATAAATATTTAAGAAAATAGTATAAAGATTTTATTATTTAAGTTTACAATTAAATTAATTATAAAAATATATTAAAAATAAAAAAAAACAGTAAAAAAAATTAAAAAAATCATTAAAGAAAATAATTTCAAATAAAAAAGATAAATAA